>JAQGOT010000608.1 GCA_028293465.1 Pedosphaera sp.
TCGCCAACCCTCCAAAAGGAAGTTACCGGTATCGAAACGGTCTTGGGCAAATTCAAAAGCTCACAGTGAACGGGCCACCTTCACCAGCATGCCGCGGCACCTGTATTCTGTGACGCACGCGAAAGCACCAGAAGTTCGGTGGCGGAACGCCTCCTCCGGGATTATTCATCCCGCCTCCTTGGCGTCCGCCACCACCAACTCTGGCCGGCTTTGGCGCGGTAAATCTACGGTTGTTACACCGGCGGACTCACTCAGGCCCGACATCCATCGTCACTCCCGGGCGGCCGCTTTTTAACTCCAACACGAGCTCCACCTCCTCAAGCTCGAACCGATGACAGACGGCAAGCATGTCGCACACTCTCCTGTATTTAGTGGCGGCTGCGGGTGACTCGATCCAAGCACCTCCGGGAAGCTCGATGAAGTATAGGCCGGTTTCCTTGTCGCGGATGACCCGCTCCGCCAAGTCAGGCTGTGATCGCGCCTTACTCATAAGCCACGATGCGTCGGAATGGAAAAGCCGTCCAATGGGGTGTTTGCCTGCGTTTGGGGAGATGGATGAGGCACCGCGGCTTGCGCCGCACGCAAATGGAGCGACGAAGGAACCCGGGTAACGCTGTTATTTGAGGGAAGCAGTGTTTATCTCAAGCCAATAGAGGATGGTGGCCGGCAAAATTTCCACCAGGCGCTCGAAACGAACGGGTTTGAGGATATAGGAATTGGCTCCGAGCCGATAGGCGCTTTCGATGTCGGTCGGGCGACTTGAATCGCTGAACACGATGATTGGCAGCAGGCTCATCCCGGCGTGGAACCGGATTCCGTGCAGGAGTTCATGGCCGTCCTGGAGGGGCATTTTAATATCAAGAAAGACGAGATCTGGAAACGGATGCGTTTCGCGGCTGGAGTATCGCCCCCGGCCGGCAAGGTAATCGGTGGCTTCCTCGCCATTGTTAACCACCTGCAAGTGATGCGCGATGTTCGCCTTCTTGAAAGCGCGTTCCACCATTACGACATGATCCTCGTCGTCTTCGACTAAAAGTATGGTCTTCATTGGGTGCGGAGAAACGACTGTTGACGGAGATTCGCCGGGATTTTTTCCAGTGTCAAGACCGAGCGGATGCGGTGGACGACGTTACCGCTAAGTCAGAACGAAGCTTTGGTATGGGCATGACCGAGGCACGCGATGGCAATCTCCCTTCTCCATCACGGTGGGATCATCAAGCAGCGTTCCTGGCGGCCCAACCGGCAGGGCGTTGGCTCAGGACCGGTGGACGGCGCTTTGGTTCAGGGAGTTTTAACGTCGGTTTTGCGGCAGGAAGGTCGTGAAGCGGCGCGGATCACCATTGGACTTTTCCGGCACCCACAACCCCAATTCCTTTTCCAGCCGATCCAACCGCTCGCTGAGTGCCCAAGCCTCGGCCAGGTTTTTTCTTGCCCGTTCCGCAATCCTCCGGCGCTCGGCCGCGTTAGGAAGCCCCTCTGAAATCATATCCTTTTGCATAACTGCTTTTCTAACAGACGGGCTCGGTCTCCACCATGGGTGGAACACCCACCTGACCCGCCGCGCGTCGGTTCGTATGATCAGAACACAATTTCATGCCCCACGATGGAGGACTGCCCTCCGGCTTTCCCGCCGCTCTATTATCGATGCGCCGCAGGCAACCTCGCGCTGGCAAGCGACCATTTGCCCACCCGCTGGCGGCACCAGAAACCAAGGACGACACCAAACACCAGATGCGCGCTCACGGTCAGAAAGATAAATCGGCCATCGAGTTTCAGACCGAAGAAGCTGGGGTAAGGAGTGAGCAACAGCATCAGTTCGATGAACAATGCCCAAGCCACCGCCCCCCAAAAGAGGATGCGCGGATTGGGGCGAATGACGATCGCCAGGAACATGATCCCCAGCGCCGCGCCGTTGGAGAAGTGATAGGACCAACCCAGCAACTGCGCGAGCCACATCGGCCCGTCAGCGCCCAATAGCAACTGGCCGAACTTCGGGAACACCTTGAAAAGCGGTGCGCCGTTGAGCACGAAAGGCAGACGATACAAGTCGTAGGCAACGGCGGCAACGATGCCGCCCAATGCTCCTTGGACAATCCACGTGTGAGCGCTCGAGTTTTTATCCCCGTCCTTGCGGGTGAGATAGGCAATGAGCGCCAACAGCACGGTCGCGGGCGGCAGTACCCAGCAGCCGAAAAGATGCATGTTCCAAAACCCGAGGAACTGGCCGAGCAAACAAGCAAACGAGAGGAAGGCCAAGGTAAACACGGTTGCCCGGAGGTAAAAAGTGCGGTGCATATTGATCACGTTGTTCTGGAAAGACTCGGATCGATTCGGCCTCCGGTGGCGCAGGAGAGGTTGGCTCGAACAAGGTTGCTGCTCATAGGATTCATTATCTTTTCTTTGGGCCTTCGGCAAACACTTTAGCCGCCATCGCAGGATCAACCTCCCTCAAGGCGTTCGTGGCAATAAGCCGGACATTCCAGCTCTGGTCATTCAAAGCCGCAATGAATGCCTGGGTCACAGTCCGGTCCTGTTTTCCGATATTCTCCAGACACCAAACCGCTTTGGCCCGCAGTGCTTCATGTTTATCCCGCTTCAATATTCGGATCAACGCCGGGATCGCGGGCTTCGCATCCATCGATAAAGCGTTCAGCATATCAATGGCATTCTCCCGGAGCACCACCGCCTGGACCGGTCGCGACAAACGGCGTCTCGCCCACGCCGGCAGGTGCGGCCAGGCCTTCTCATACAAATCCCGGTCGATGCCGTCCCGCTTGCCCAGCGCGAGCACCAAAATGGGCACCGCATTCGAGCCCAACCCGCGCCAATTTCCCTTCACCATGTCGCCCTCGCCATTGCCCAGGCTGTTGACCCAATAACTCAGCGGCTTCCCTTTGTAAACGGGTTCGGATTCCCGCAGCACTTCCCACGCGACCCCGCCTAAAAATGCGGCCAGCAGAATCACAAGCACGATGCGAAATCGTTTGCGCATGACCACAGTATGGTTCGCCGGCAGCGGTGAGACGAGAAATATTCCATCCCAAAACCTGCCAAAACATTGAGCAAAAACGCAATTCGCCGGCACTTCCTCGCAGACCTTGCAAACCTTGCAAAGTGGCGTAGAAATCCGCGCCCGTTTCGTGCGACAACGGGCGCATGTTCGGTGACACACAACATGCCGTTGAAAAAAGTTCGACCGCCGCATCCGCGGTGAGTCCTGGCGGGGCTCAATTACGCTCCGTGGCGGCGCACAACAATTTTGGTCGTGGCGGAAAATCCCACCGTCCGCTCTCCCGCCCGCGGCAATTCATACCCCACGACCAATCCCTTTAGTAACACAAACCAAAACCACAAATAACAAATGACGACCATGAAAAGCAAATCCCTCAAGCACCTGATCCTCATCACCCCGCTGCTCGCCGTGCCGCTGCTCGGCGGCTGCGCGTCCGAAGCCATCCGGGCGGGCGATATCGTGAGCATCACGCAGCGCACCTTCGGCGTGAAAGTCGGCCAGGCGCCCGCCAACGGCAGTCCGGAGGTTTCGCTGGGCCTGATCGCCACCACCGTGCAATTCACCCCCACCAGCACCAATGCGCTCTATGCCCCCAAATACGCGAACACGTTCAAGATCGGCCAGAGCGCCATCCCGTTCACCTTCGACGTGGACGAAACCATCGCGAGCGGTGATGTCCAAACCGGCTCGAGCTCCAATCTCACCTCCGTGCCAATCATCCCCGCCGCCGGTCCGATTCAGTAATTCGACATTCGAAATTCGACATTTGAAATTTGTTATGGACCTTACCTTCGACACCGCCGCCACCGGCTTCAGCCCCGCCAACGCCCGCGCCTGCGCCGCCGCCTCACGGCTCGCCTACAGCGAACCGCCCGACGTCACCGGCCGGCAGACCGACACGCAAGCCATCGTCCGCGACTGCGGCAACGCCATCGTTGTCGCCTTCCGCGGCACCACCAACGTGCGCGACTTCATCACCGACGCCGAAGCTTGGCGGCGGAACATCGAGGATTGCCAGATCCACTCCGGTTTTTACCGGGCCTTGGTCAGCATCAACGACGAATTGACCGCGCACATCGCCGGGCTCCCGCCACGCCCGCTGTTCATCACCGGCCATTCGCTGGGCGGCGCGCTGGCGATTCTCTTCGCCTTCCGGCTCGTGCTGCCGCCGTTTCCCATCCACGGCGTTTACACCTTCGGGCAACCGCGCGTGGGCAATCGCAACTTCGCCGAGCTCTACGACCGGTTCCAGCCCGCGAACACGTTCCGCTTCGTCAACGAGCAGGACATTGTGCCGCGCGTTCCGGGCGCGCTGAGCGGATATCAACACGCCGGCCAGGAAATCTTCCTGCCCGCCGTGGGCGGCATGAAGCTGAACCCGCCGCTCTGGTTCAAACTGCTCTCCGACGCCTGGGGCACCGCCCGCGAATGGAAACACGGCAGCATCGCCCAGCTCGCCGATCACCACATGGACAAATACCTCTTCAAGGTCAACGCCCTCTGAGCCCACGTACCAGCACATGATCAGGGGCTTGTCGGTTCGATTCCCACCCTCAACCCTCAACAATCCTTATGCTTATCGCCCAACTCTCACCTGAAATGCTCAAAGGCGTTCCCCTGTGGCTGGTCTCCGCCGGCGCCTTGCTTTGGATCACCAACGAATGTTTCAAATTCGCGCAAAACCTCAAAGGCAAAGCCGCGGAACCGCCCAACGAGCAATTGCATCAATCGCACAAAGCCCTGACCGAGCGCGTGGACAACCTCGAGAAAGAGATCCGCGATGTCCGCCGCGAAGTGAAGGAGAAGCACGAGGCGAATCAACAACACGCCTCCGCCCGCTCCAACACCATCTTCAGCAAAATGGAAGCCGTGCGCCTGGAACTCAAAACGGACATCGACAAACTAAACACCGAAGTCAACAAACTCCCCGAACGCATCCTGGAAGTCCTCACCAAAATCCAGCACCTCGGCAAACGATGAAGCACTCGCAACGGTTGGGACCGACCGTTTTCATTCGCGATGACTGCCTTCCGCGCGGTTGGCGGGGCGGTCTCTGCCGTCACGGCTCACGACAAAATGTAATCCCGCCACCACGGGCATGGGGCGGCCCCGGAGCACTATGGAGTGCGCCGGCAGAGCGGCAGCGGCGACGGCGCTTTAAGGCGCACCTCCGGCCCATGGACCACCCTCGCACTTGACCAGCAAACAGCCGCCTCAGCAACAGCGGATCCTGACGGGAGGCGCAGAGCAACCATTTAGGCGAAAAGAAATCAGTGGAACCGGGCAAAACTCGAAGGCGCGCTGCTTAGGAAGCTCTCCATTCAATCAACTCGCGGACCACCTCCGCATTCTCCTCCGTCGCCACAATCTTGTTTGGATAAACCCAAACAGTGAAATTTTCCAAGTCTTCAAACGACTCTTCCTCGTCCTCTGGTCCTTCGCCGAGGCAGGATTGAAACCAGATGATCCAATCGTTCCGAGTCTCGCACAGAATGCGTTGCAGGATCAACGCAATGGTCCGGAACGCTTCATACGCCCGGACACTGTAAAGTATGAGCCGCTCAGACCGGCGGCGCCCGCTGGTGTACGGGAGCAAAAAGTCCACCTTATCCTTCAGCTCAACCGACACCGCTTCACGGATTCGCGCGATGAGCCACTCTCGCTCGCTTGCGAGCATTCCATCGTTGCATTCGTCCGGCCTAATGCCAAACGGGGCCTTTAAATCGTAATAATCGAAGGTTTCCTGGTCCACAACGTGGAGATCGAGAGAGGGCTGAAGGCCGCGGGCATCATTCCTGAACTCTGTATCCCGTGGGGTAAGCCCTGCGCGCAATGTATTCAACTCTCCGGGATCGCAATTCGATTCGTCATCCATGCGGAACTCATGGAGGACCGGTAACGATGTCAGTTTCGCCAATCCGCGAACCCGCGGGCAGTTGATCGACAACCGTCTCAAGGCGTGCAATTGAGCGAGCGGCTCCGCGTCGAGGGGTTTGAGGCTGCACACGGTAAGGTGGGTCAACTTTTTGAGCCCGCTTAATGGACTCAAATCCGAAAACCCTTGCTCGGCGTCACCATAAATTCCCAAGGTCCCCAATGCGCCGAAGCGTTCGATGCCTCGAAGGCTCTCCGCATTGTGCACGCTGAGGACCTGGAGCAAAGGCATGTCCGGCCAATCGGTGAAGTCGGCGATCGTCTCATTGCCTGTCACGTCCAGTGAACGCAGGCTGGGCAGGCGTTGGCATTCCGCGAAGCGGGCAATTTGATCCGCGGAAAGACTCAACTCGCGAAGATTCGGCAAATTCTCCAGCACACGAAGGGAAGCCACGGGATTGTGCGCGAGCGTTAGCTCTTCCAGCAACGGGAGGTTCCGCAAGGGGCTCAGATCGGAAATCTTATTGGCATAGCAGTTCAAGTAGGTGAGTTTGGTCATCCCGGACAGGGGACCGAGGTCCTGGATGAGGTTGTTTTGCAACACCAAAGTTTTCAATTTGAGCAAACCGGTGAGCGGTGAAATGGTGGAGATGCGCTTGTCCACGTCATTGGTGGTTTGCAAGCTCAGCCGATCCTTCTCGGCCAAGGGTTTCCAAGCCTTTTTCAATAACGGGATGTCAATCAGGGACCGATGGTCTTTCTGCTCTCCCCTGAGCCAATTCCAATCCCAATCGTCCTTCAGACTCCAACCTACGCAATTAATCAGTCGACATATCGTGAACGCGGTTTCCTGATCGAGCTCGGGGTTGCGCGCGAGCGTGACTATAGGCAGTTCGTTACTTCTCATTCTTCCCAGGAAATGGTTCCACATACCGGCTGACGGCGGGAGCTTGCTTTCCGATGCCAATACGGTCAAGCCGGGAATGCACACACTGATGAGCGGGCCTGGCGCTCCAACACCTCAAC
>JAQGOT010000618.1 GCA_028293465.1 Pedosphaera sp.
AAGAGACGGGTGATCCTTCAAGCGGCACGGTTATTGCCTACGACCACGAAGGTGACCTGGACGGTCTCTATGGAACTGCGTCGCTGAACGCTTTCAATGGTGTAACCGGCCCGACACCGGCCGATGGATTCCCGGGCTTGGATGCGGCTAATTTGGCGGTGCAGTTCCAAGGGTTTGTTCCCAATTCCCATGTGGCCATTCCGCCGCTGAATTTGAACACGAACACGGTGACGCTTGCCGCGTGGATCAAGCCTGGCACGCCGGCGGCTTCCGCGGGCATCATCTTCTGTCGCGGATCAGGCACGGTTGCTGGTCTGAACTTCACTGGCAGCGTGGATGGCAATGGCTACCGCACGGTGGGCTATACCTGGAACAATGACGCGGGAACCTTTGGCTGGAATTCTCAAATCGCGCCGCCGCCCGGGCAGTGGTCTTATGTGGCGCTGGTGGTTTCGCCGACCAACGCCACGGTTTACATCATGAATGTCAATGGCCTGCTGTCGTCCTCGCAAGCTTTTACCCATGTCAATCAGGGCTTCTCCGCCAACACCTTGATCGGCGAGGATTCGTTCAACAACAATCGTCAGTTTGACGGTGCGATGTATGGCGCGGCCATTTATGCGAAGTCTTTGACCCAATCGCAATTGGCCGGCATCTACGGCGCGGCATCCGGGGTGTCAAATTTCCCGCCGGCCATTGCGTCGCAACCGGCCAACTTGACGCGTTACGAGCACCAGACCGCGACCTTCAATGTTGTCGCCAGCGGCTCGCCGTCGTTGGGTTATCAATGGAAATATTTTGACGGCGTCAGCACCTACACCGACATCGTCAACGGCGGCCGCATCACCGGAGCTACCAGCGCCAGCCTTTCGATCAGCAACCTCGTCTTGAGCGATGCCGGCAATCTAGTCGTGGTGGTTACCAACGCGTTTGGCACGGTGACCAGCAGTGCGGCCTTGCTCACGGTCAATCCGGCCCTGGGACCGGCGACCACCATCACCAGCTCGGTGATTCAGGGTGCGGGCAGCGACTGGGACACCGATGGCACCTGGAATCTGCCGGGATCAGCCACGGATTTGTCGGGCCAGTATTACGGCAGCACATTTACCATCCTGTCATCGGGTGGATTGCGCACGCCGAATTTCGGAAATCCCGCTTCGCCCACCACCGCCACATTCCCGGGCGAGGTGCTTCGCGTGGAAGGCAACGGCACGTTCGACGCGAGCTTGACTGCGGCTGGCGCAATCCGTTTCAAGGGCGGCAATCCTTCGACGGTTTATGTCAAGAAACTGGTCATGGCCGGCGGCCAAATCTGCAACATCCTGAACAGCGGTTGGTCGGCGGTCCTCACCGGCGAGGTAAATGTCATTTCCAACACGGTGGTCTGGGCCACCGATGACACCACCCCGCGCAGCATCACCATCCAGTCCACGCTGACGGGGGATGGCAACATCACTTATCAAGCCTACAACACCCTCACCACCCTTCAGACTGGTGCGACCGCGTCATTGAACATTGCCAATGCCAACAATCCTTTCACCGGCACTTGGAACGTGCCATTGGGATCGCTGGTCGGCAGCGCGGTGAATGCCCTCGGCACAAACACCATTACGGTTGGCGCGCAGGGGGCATTGCAGACGACCTACGATATCCACAACACCAATGGCGTGCTGGTTCTCAATGGCCGGATGTATCTGACGCAGAATGACACGTTTAAGAACGTCGTCATCAACGGCACAAACCTCAACGGCGGCACTTATTCCTACGCCACACTGGCGGCAAGCTATCCGGCCAACTTCCCGTCCACCTGGACGCCTTTGAACGGTGCGCTCACCGCCACGATCCCCACGGGCAGCATCACGGTGCTGGCGAACACCATCGCATCGTATCCGACGAACATCACGTCCAGCGTCAACGGCAATACGCTCGCGTTGAACTGGCCCGCGACCCACCTCGGCTGGCTCGCGCAATCGAACAGCGTGGGCCTGGCGAACCCGAACCTCTGGTTCGACATCCCGGGTTCACAGACTGCAACCAACCTGAACATCACGATCAATCCGGCGCAGCCAAACGTGTTCTATCGCCTGCGTCATCCTTGAACTGAGGGAATGGGAACAACAACTGTTGCGTGAGGCCGGATTCATCCGCCTCACGCATCGGAATAAAGGGTGTGAACCATTTTGTTGTTAATTTTCTCCTTGGAACCCTTGCAAACAAAGGATGGTGCGCGCTGCAGATTTCGAACCTGCAAGCAGTCCTCGTTCAATCAGCCGATACACCGTTTTGGAGGACACCCCTAGAATACTGGCGGTCTCATGTATGGTGAAAGTTAATGGGGCAATCCTGCTTTGTTTTCGCCTGGCACCAGCACATTCGCCGGCTTGGGCTCGGTCGTGACAGAGGGGACGGATTTCAATCTCCCATCGATGATTTTGGTGATGGTGGAGGCCAAACTTGCAATGGCTTCCGACAGCCGCTTGATTTCTTCGGTCTGATCCATAACTTCAAACAAGATTATGGAACGGCCATCCACCGTCAAACCGCCGTGAGCATCGATGCCCGGGTTGCTGAATGTGGTGGATGGCGAACCCCAGATCACTGAGCCTGCCGCTCACCAGCATCTGAGCAGAAACCAATCGCCCGCTTCCAGATCGTGTTTGAGCAGGTATTCCCGAGAGTCGGAACCCAACACTTTGAAATAGTCGGCCAGGGGCCATTCTGGGTTGCCGGGCCCCTGATACCACCGATCCACGACTTGGCCGCCGGTGTAAAGTTGTTTCTGTAATTTCCGCTTCCTTCCGTCTTCACCCCTTTGGGGTGAGGCGGAGGGAAGAACGACAAATTACAGAAAGCAATTTACACTCCCGGACTTACATCGATTTCGAGTCAGGTGCCTTTAACCACTCAGCCACCCTTCCCTTCCCGCCGTAGGAAATATTTCGCATGAGCGGGGGCGGGCAGCAAGCTACTAGTCACGGTTCCAACTTCCCGAAATCGGACAAATGTCAGGATTACCCCCTCCAAGGCAAGCCAGTCACTCAGTCCGGTGGCAGCCCTCAACCGTCGGCAACTGCGTTTGACAAACTGTTTCGGTACTCCCATGGGCAAGGAATGCGATGGTACTTACAACTTTTTCGCGAAAGGCAACGAATGGAGCTGCAAGCAACTTGTGAAAAGTTTTCCGATAAAATAAAGAGGGCGATCCACGAAGACCCTTTTGCTCGATAACCGCGCGAGCTAAAGCACGCGGCAGGACGCGCTCCACAATTTTGCTGGGTATCCGGCGGAGCGCACCCGTCAAATTCGGCATCGCTAATTCTCCCCATCCTTGTAAGATACCCGGCAATGCGTTGGAAACCGCTTTTTTTCATCGTCACCGGGTTGGTGCTGTGCGCTTGGGGCCTTCCGGCAGCGGCCGGGCGCGCGCCGGCCAGGCTGATGCTGGATATGCCAGCGCTGACAGCGGCCGAAAAGTTCGTGGTAGGGCAAGTTGCGGTCGGGAAGTCCGCCGACTTGAAGGCGCAATTCGGCGAGGAAACGAATTGCGTCCTGCGCGCCGCCTTCCTCGAAACGCTCCTTACCCAGAACGGCACCAATGTGCCGCGGAACGGTGTTTCGATTGAACACGCGCTCGTCATTGATGCCCTCGATTTGCGCAACGCCGAGGTGCATTACGAAACCAGCCTGCTCAAATGCCGTTTCGCGGCGGAGGTGAACTTTTCCAAGAGTTTTTTTGAAAGCAGCCTCTCGCTGGCGGGCAGCACTTTTCATTGTCCGGTCAATTTTTCAGCGATGAAGATCAGCCGGAGCGCCAACTTTGATCAAGCGGGCTTTGACGGGGACGTGCAGGCCGCACAAATGGAAATCAGCGGCGCGTTCACCGCGCGGGAGGCGCACTTCAACAACGCCAGCGCCTTGGTGGATTTCACCAATTTGAGAATCGGCGGGGGCGCCTGGTTCAACGGTGCCACGTTCGCCGGACCGGTTACGTTCCAGTACTCCCGCCTGACGGATAACTGGAGATTCGACGGCAGCGCGTTCACCAACGCCGCCACACTCAGCAACTTCGAAGCCGTGAGAGTGGGCGCCGCGACCAGTTTTGTCGGCTGCCGTTTCGCGGGCTACCTTTCGTTCAAGGACGCCGCGTTCGCTGAACTCGACCTTTCCAAGGTTACCTGGCCGGAGACCCACGGGGAACAACCCTGGCTCTGGCTCAATGGGATGACTTACCAGCGCATCAGCGCGGGATCGGAGAAGGAGTCCTGGCTGAACCTCTACCATCTCGTGCAGCGCACGGCCCGCCACTCGGCCTATTCCGCCGATGTTTTCTCCGGCCTCGATGATTATTACCGCCGCCTGGGCTACCCGCGCCAGGCGAACCTGTTTTTTCGCGGGCTGAAGGAACGGGAACGCGAGGAGGTATTGGGCGGTCCGGCCTGGCTCTGGAGTTTCTTCCTGGATTGGTTTGTCGGCTACGGCCGCAGCCCGGAGCGGGCGCTCTTATGGAGCGTCTTCATCGTTGCCATCGGTTGCCTGGTGTTCCGCCCCGGGCGCATGGAACCGCAAAAGGACGAATACGTTTCGCGAAAATACAGCCCGTTCTGGTATAGCATGGATGTTTACCTGCCCGTGATCAAACTGCACGATGCCGAGATCTGGAAGCCCAAGGAGGAATGCGTGCTGGCCCACGTCTGGCGTCGGATCCACACCATTCTCGGCTGGGCGTTGATCCCCATCGCGCTCGCCGCCTGGACGGGGATGCTGTCACATTAGCTGGATTCACCACCGTACGCGGCCCTCCCGGGGGGCGGTTGGCCGGCGCGGAACTCCAGCGAACGAGCAAAAATGCGGTTCGGCCCTTCACTTTTAAGCCAGAGCCACGTTTTGCCTTCATCCATCTAATAGATGTTACAAATCTGTTAAAATGAGTAGTCATCCTGCTGGAAGCAAGCGACACTATCCTAGTTATGGAATTATTTAGTCCGCTTGAGCAAAATCGTGAGGTGCCAACTTCCTCTGGCGACCAGACTTCCATTCCTCAATCAACCGCTGACCGGCCGATCCAACCGATTGCCGAGCTGATTACCCGCCCTGAGTTTCCGCAATGCGCCGTCGGCGAGCAGGTTGACATCGGTGGCTATACCGGGGTGGTGGTTGAAATCGTGAACCAATCCATCAAGGTCCGTTCGCCGGAAGGCGCGATCCGGGGGTTCAACGTTCATGCGCTCCGCAAGTTATACGGTCCAGTGCAGCACCCGGAAGCGGCACCGCGCCTCGAATCCAGGATGGAATCCGTGATCCAGCCAGCGGATGAACTTAAGGATCAGCCGGTTGACCCGAGCGAGGAAAGCGCTCCCCCAACCCCTTCCGAGGATGCTCCGGCTCCGAAGGTCATCATCACCAACCCCGATTTTGACCAACCGCTTAAACCCATTTCCGATCTCCTCACCGATCCCGATTTCCCGAAAAGCGCGTTGGGCGAAAATGTCAATATTGGCGGCACTACCGGAGTCATCGTCGAAATCGTCCGGAATTCCATCAAAGTGCGCTCCGCTGAAGGCGGTACGATGAGCTATAATGTACGGGCTCTCCACAAGCTTTACGGCCCATACACGCCGCCTGAGCCGATCATCGTCGCCCCAGCCCCCGCCTTCGCCCCCGCCGCCGAAGTCCCGGTTGAGCCGAAGCCGGCGGTTAAACGCCAGGTGATCACCGACCCAAATTTCGAGATTCCGCTGAAATCAATCGAAGAATTTCTTGATCGCACTGATTTCCCAAAATGCGCGTTTGGCGAATTCATCGATCTGCGAGGCTACACCGGAATCGTGGTCGAGATCGTCAACCGCTCCCTCAAAGTGAGATCCCGTGAAGGCTCCACCCGCAGTTACAATGCGGATGGCCTTCGCAAAGCCTTCCGGCGCTAACCCTGCTCCTCCGCGGCCTGGAAGCCATCTCCTAAATACCCATGGCGGCGTAAGACAGCGGGAGCTGAGGCTGAGGAAGAGGCAGGAAGGAAGGGTCAGGTTGGGAACGGCCGATCTTTGGGCTGGCTGCTTCGTTGTTCGTCGGTCACAGCCCCTTTTGGGGATGC
>JAQGOT010000681.1 GCA_028293465.1 Pedosphaera sp.
ATGATCGTCCTGAACGCAGGTTCGATGACCGCCAGGGCGGCCGTCGTCCGCCACCGCGCCGTGATGGCGGCGGGCCGGGCGCCCGTGATGGCCGTCCACCCCGTCGTGACCAGCCCGGTGGGCCGCGCCCCGGTGGGCCGCGCCCCGGTGGGCCGGGAGGACCTGGCGGACCGGGTGGCCCGCGGGGAAATTTCCGCCGCGATGACCGTGGTGGTGACCGTCGCGACCGTCCGGAACGCCGCGAGGCTCCGCTCCCGCTGCCAGCGCTGGTGGTGACCTTTCTGCCCGAGGAAAAGGGCGTGGAGTCGCTTTCGCGCCAGATCAAGATCAGTGGCCGGTCCTTCCCGCTGTTTGACATCGCCCAGATGATCCTGCAAAAGCCGGAGCGGCACATGGTGCGTTTCGAGATCGAGAAAAAGCCGGACGGCCAGCCGATCCAGCCTTTGGTCCTCTGCGCCATCGACGACACCCTCTGGCTTTCCGAGGATGAAGCGGTGAGTCACGTTTTGGAAAAGCATTTCGGCATGTTTTATCAGGCCGAAAAGACGCCCACCGACCCGCCGAAGGGCACTTACACGTTCGTGGCGCAATGCGGCATGAGCGGGGTGATTTTGGGCCCGCCGAATTATCACGATTACCAGAACCAGTTGCGCAAACTGCATGCGGAACAGTTTTCCCGGATGCCGTTTGACATGTTCAAGGCGCGGGTCAAGATCGTGAAAGACGAAGCGGTGGTCAAGAAGTGGATCGAAGACCAGAGCGTCAAGACGGAATTTGTCTGCCTGAACATCCCGGAAGCCACCCGGTTGAATACCCGTGAGGAAGTGGAAAAGCACTTCCGCGAGGTTCACCTGCCGAACATCATCAAGCAGGTCGAGAAGCACAGCTTGAACGGCGCGGTGGCCCGGCAATTGCGTTCCTCGGGCTTGCAACGGCTCGTCCGCGCGGCTTGGGAAGACCAGAAGCGGTTTCCGTTGCAGATCGCCACGGTGCTGAGCCAGCAATTTGCCTCGCATGGCCTGCAGTTCTTCAAGGTGAACAAGACCGTGACCCACGTTTCCGTGGCGCGGCCGCATTACCTGGATCTGGACGCAACGCCTGTTTCCGCGCAGGTGAAACAGATTGTCCAGTTCATCGACTCCAAGCCGAAATGCACCCGGCGGGTGTTGGTGGAGGCCTTGGCGCCCACCCCGGCAAAGACGGAAGCGACACCGGCTCCCGCCGCTGCCGCACCCGGCGCGCCGGTGCCCGAAGCCGCGCCGACGCCAGAACAGGCCGCCATTATCGGCGATCTGCACTGGTTGATTCATCAGGGCCACGTCATCGAATTCGCCAACGGGGTTTTGGAAACCGCCAAGAAGCCGATCGTCAAGCCGCCCAAGGCACCACGCCCGGAGCCGCCGGCTGCTGCTCCCGCCGCAAACGCGACCAAACCCGCTGCCGAGCCGGTTGCGGTCAATGGCAGTGCGGAAGCCCCGGCGCCTGCGGAACCAGTTGCTGAAGCCCAGCTCGTGACGGCGGCTGAACCGGTGCCGTCTGTTCCCCCGACCGAGGGTGTTGAGACCCCGGCGGCGACGTGACCTCCGACAAACTTAGTTCTGCTTCAGCCGTAATCCCGCTCGTGGGATTACGGCTGAGGTCTTCACTTTTGGCCGTAAATTCGCTTTCTTTGGCGTTCCGGCCTGCTATGTTATTCTATGCCATTCAGTAAATTGGGTCTTTCAAATGCCATGGTCGAGGGTGTCAAAGCCATGGGCTACATCGAGCCGACGCCGATTCAGCTTCGCGCCATTCCCCTCATTCTCGCCGGCAAGGACGTCATTGGCAGCGCCCAGACCGGCACGGGCAAGACGGCGGCATTCGCCCTGCCCATCCTTTCGCAAATTGGGGAACACCAGCGTGATCCCCGGGTCCTGATTCTGGAACCGACGCGTGAATTGGCCGCGCAGGTCGAGACGGCCATGCGCGATTTTGCCCGGTTCACCAACCTGCGCGCCGCGGTGGTGTATGGCGGTGTGGGTTATGGCAAGCAGATGGATGCGTTACGCGACGGGGTGGATATCCTGATCGCCACGCCAGGGCGGTTGCTGGATCACATGGAGCGCGGCACCTGCCGGTTGGACAAGGTGAAATATTTGGTGTTGGACGAGGCGGATCGCATGCTGGACATGGGCTTCCTGCCCGATGTGCGGCGGATTGTGGATGCCTGTCCGCGCGAACGCCATACCTCGCTTTTTTCCGCCACCATCCCGGTGCAGATCGAGACGCTCATCAAATGGGCGATGAAAACCCCGGAGACCATCGAGATCGGAGCGCGGCAGACGCCGGCGGACACCGTCAAGCATGTGATTTACCCGGTGGCGGAGGATCAAAAGAGCGATTTGCTGCGGGAGTTGCTGGAACGGGTCAATTACGAATCCGTGATCGTTTTCTGCCGCACCAAGCATCGGGCCGACCGCATCGCGCATCTGCTCAAGCGCAACAATCATTCGGTGGCGGTGTTACATTCGAACCGGACGCAACGCGAACGGGAGGACGCGCTGAAGGGATTTCGCACCGGGCGTTTTGAAGTGTTGGTGGCCACGGATATCGCGGCCCGCGGCCTGGACATCGCCGATGTGAGCCATGTCATCAACTATGACGTGCCGCAGCATCCGGAGGATTACATCCACCGCATCGGGCGCACCGGGCGGGCGGAAGCCAGCGGCGACGCCTTCACGCTGATGGTGGCCGAGGATTCGCAGCATGTGTATTCCATCGAGCGGTTCATCGGCAAAAAAGTCGAGCGGATCAAGCTGGAGAATTTCAATTACAAGTACACCGCCCTGTTCGAAGAGGGCAAGCCGGGGCAACCCACAGGGTACGCGCGCAAGGTCAAGGGCGTGCGGTTGAGCGGCGGTTATTATTTCGGGCCGTCTAAAAAGCGGAGATAGGTGACTTCGCGATCGACGACCCAAAGTCGATGCGAACGAAAAACACAAACCAACGGGCTGCGGTCAGGGTCGGGGTGCTGATCGTGGTGGCTGTTTTCATCCTGGCAGTCTGGACTCTTTGCATTCCTAACTTTGTGGGTTCG
>JAQGOT010000696.1 GCA_028293465.1 Pedosphaera sp.
CCAGCAGCAGCGAGTTCTGGGTATTGATGTCCGTCACCAGCAGGGCGGCAAAAAACAGCCCGCGACTGCGCCAATGCCGGTCGAGCGCCTCAATCAGTGCCGCCCGCTTTTCGGCAAAGTGCTGGAAATTCAGTTCCTCAATCTGCGAAACGGTGAAACGTTTGCCACTTTCCTCGTATTCCTTGCAATCGGCCGTGATGACCTGCTCCTGGGTCATCGTGAGCAAGGGGGAGCCAACCGAAAAAATCTGTTCCGCCAGCCTGGACGGGTCCACCTGCGTTATCTTCGAGAGGTGGTCGAGCACGCGTCCGTCCACCGGTGTCGCGGTGGGCGAGGTGAGATTTAAAGTATCGGAAATAAGACCGCCCATCAACAACCCGGCGATGTCCGGCGGAATGGGCACGCCCATCTGCTGATAGCAGAGCGCCACAATGGTGCTGGTGGAGCCCACGGGATTGTTCCAAAAGTGAATCGGCAGATCGCTGGAAAACCCGCCAATGCGGTGATGGTCCAGAATCTCGATGATGGGGACTTTATCTGCGCCCGGCACCGCTTGGGAAAGCTCATTATGATCAACGAGGATCAATCGCCGGGGCATCGGCTTGATGAAATCGCTCTTGGACAAGACGCCCGCCAACGTCCCGTCCTTCTGAATGACCGGGAAGACGAAAGATGCCGACGACGCGGCGCGCTCACGGGCAATCTCCAGCGGGGTGTCGGGGCTGAAACTGGTGAACGGCTCCAGCATGCGTCCGACCCGCACCGCGCCGCGCGCCAACAGCACCGTGGTCGCCGTATCATGGGGGGAGGTTACCACCGGCACCTGGCTTTGGTCGGCCAGCATCTGGATCCGATCCAGGACCGGCAACCCGCCGGTCAGGATGATCGCATGCACCTTTTCCTCGATCGCCCGCATCTGAATGTCTTCCCGGTCGCCAACAAAAACAACAATGCGCTCTCCCCTGTGGCGCTCCAATCGCTCGGAGAACGTATCCGGGCTCATCGCGCCAACCATGAGCAGATGCTCCGCAGTCTTGGTGGGGAGCTTCCCGGTCGCCACGGTCCCGCCGAAGGTCTCCACAATGCTGACGAGCGAGGCCACGACTCGCCGGGCGCTGGAGGCCTCTTCGCGCGACGGGAAAAGATTGTGGTTCAGCTTCGCGGCCGACAAAAGGCCGAGGCATTGGTTGCTTTCATCAACCACCGGCAGGCCGCGCAATTGCTTTTCCGCAATCAATTGGATGGCATCATAAACCGCGCAATCCGCCCGCACCGTTATCGCATCGGGCTGCATGACATCGCTGACGCGCGGCGAAACATCGCTCAAAAACATCGGGGCTTCGACGCCGAATTTTTGCAGTACGAAATCGATGCGGTCGTTGGTATTGCCGGCGCGCGCGGCGATGACGTCCGGCATCCCGAGCAGTTGCTTCAACCGCGCGTATCCCAACGCGGAGCAGATCGAATCCATGTCCGGGTTCTTATGTCCAATGACGATCGTTTGCATAACTCGTTGACTATCGTTTACGGGCCAGCCACCAAACCGCCAAGGCAAAACACAAGAGTCCGGAGAAGAGCGCCGGCCAACCGGCGCCACTGGCCCGGTTAAAAGCGAAAAAGGCCGCGGCCGCCCCCAGAAATATCAACCCGGTGACCGCAAACACGATGGCGGGAAGTCTGGTTGGTTTTGGCGTGGCCGATTGCATTGGAATTTATTCCGATCGTTTACGGAAGCGGCCACCGCGGAGTATAGCCGCCGTGCGCCGATGCTGATTCAGGACCGGGGAGCGAAGTGGGCCGGACTGGCTTTCTTCCCAGGCTCGCCGTCGCTGCTGATAAATCGTTCCGATTCGGAAAAAGATCGGTCATCCCGGTTAAAGGATCCAATGCTTTCGGCGTCTTTGATCGTCATTCCCATGCGTCAGATTCAACCAGATACTCCTCATAATCAAGGGAAACCAGCGAACCAAGCAGGATTTTCCAAGGAGTTATTCTGCCTGTCAAACCAAATGTCCTCGCTGCCAAAAGCCTCCTAAAATGTTTACTACCAGCCGATCCGGTTGTGGCACCCAACGCTCATCTGGAGAGCGCGATCGAGAACTATCGACCACAAGGCTGAGGGGTGCTCATGTCCGAGAGTTGGAAACGGCGGGCACAAAAACCCCATCACTCAAGGACGTGGCCCTTGATCGAACACGTCGGCGTGTTGGTCACCGAACCAAGCGTATAAACACCACCTTGCGGACATTTCGGCAGAACACCCTCTTTGCCGTGCCCCAGATAAGGTTTGACGTTCTCCCAGGTGGGAATGGCATTGGAAGGAGCTTTCGTTTCCAACGCCCATGTCTGTTTAGCCCCGTCAATTTGCCGGAGGTTATTGATGCAGTAGTTGCTGGCGGGCCGAAGGGAACTTTTATGAATGGGCATGGCAAGAAGCACCAACGCAAGGACAAACAGGCCCATCAGAATCAGCCAGCCAACTCTGATCGCTCCTTGGATGTATAAAATTTTAATTCGCATCGACACGTTGCCGGCCGACCGCGAAATCACCTATCTCCGCTTCTTCGCCGGCCCGAAATAATAACCGCCGCTCAATCGCACACCCTTGACCTTGCGCGCGTAACCCGTCGGCTGCCCCGGCTTGCCCTCTTCGAACAAGGCGGTGTACTTGTAATTGAAATTCTCCAGTTTGATCCGCTCGACTTT
>JAQGOT010000701.1 GCA_028293465.1 Pedosphaera sp.
TGGTTGGGCACCTCGGCCTGGGCCATGGCCGCATTTCTTTTCGCCATGGGCCTGGTGCTGAGCCTGCCCGGGCTTCCCTTTGAGTATTACGGCCAATTCCGGCTTGAGGAACGTTTCGGGTTTAACACCACCACCCCGAAGCTCTGGTGGACCGACCGGCTCAAGGGTTTGCTGCTCGCTGTGGTGATCGGCGGACCGTTGCTGGTGCTGATTCTCAAATTGGTGGAATGGACCGGCCCGCTCTGGTGGCTTTGGGCGTGGGCTTGCCTGCTCGCGTTTCAATTAATCATGCTCGTCCTTGCGCCGGTGTTGATCATGCCGCTCTTCAACAAGTTCAGTCCGTTGCCCGAAGGCAGCCTGCGCAACCGTCTGCTCGCGCTCGGCCAGCGCACCGGTTTTCTCGCCAGGAGCATCCAGGTGATGGACGGCAGCAAACGATCCCGTCATTCAAACGCTTTCTTCACCGGGTTCGGGCGATTCCGCAAAATCGTGCTGTTTGACACGTTGGTTCAGCAACTGAGCGAGCCCGAGTTGGAGGCGGTGCTGGCCCACGAAATCGGTCATTACAAGAAAAAGCATATTCCCAAGATGCTGCTTTGGTCGGCGGCCAGTTCGCTGGTTGGGCTTTACGTGATTTCGGTCCTGGCAAACCAGGAATGGTTTTACCGCAGCTTCGGGTTTGAACCGGGAAGCCTCGCGCCGGCCTTGCTGTTGTTCGCCTTGCTGGCGGGGATCGTGACCTTTTGGTTCTCCCCGCTGGCGCATTGGTGGTCGCGCCGCTACGAATACCAGGCCGACGCCTATGCCGCGCAAACCATGAAGGAGGCGCAATCACTGATCGGCGCCCTGCGCAAATTAAACGAGAAGAACCTGAGCAATCTCACCCCGCATCCTTATTACAGCGGGTTTTACTATTCACATCCGACCTTGTTGGAACGGGAGCAGGCGTTGCGGACGCAAGTTCCAGCTTGAGGGTGGGGTAATTCCCAAATTCTTTCACCTCAGCGGAGCGGATTGTGTGGTATAATTCTCCTGACTGCGAAGCGTCGCCGGGGAAATTGCTGTACCCGGAGAGAAGCCACCAACTGACAGGCGGCATGAAGCGAGAATTTAAAACGCTCCTCAAATCCTTCGGCCTGGAACTGCTCGTCTATGCCGTGCTGGTGACCGGCTATTTTTTTGCGGTGCTGCATTTTCTGGGTGACTGGCTGTATCACCTCTTCCGGGCCGAACGGAAACTCTACGCGTTGATGGCGTTGGTCTTGATTATTGGGCAGGGCATCGTGCTGGAGTTCCTCACCCGCACCCTGCTTCGCCTCATTAAACCGGGAAGGGAAAATTGAAATGAATTTCCTGATCTCCGGTGTCCATATTAACCCATTTTACCTGATCGGGGTGGGGTTCATCGTCGGCCTGCTGGGCGGATTTTTTGGCGTGGGGGGCAGCTTTTTGGCGGGGCCGGCGTTGTTCGGCTTTGGCGTGCCGATGAATTTTGTGGTGGGCACGGACTTGGCACACATCGTCGGCAAATCCATCGTGGCCGCCCGCAAACACCGCACGCTGGGCAACATTGACCTCAAACTCGGCGGCATCATGGTCATTGGCACCATCGGCGGCGTGGAGGTGGGTGCGCAATTCATCCAGCAATTGAAAAAAACGGCGCACATCGATCTGGTCGTGGGCATCACGTTCATCGTCATCCTGCTCGGCATTTCCGCCTTCATGGCCTGGGAAAGCTGGAGCACCCTCCGGATGCGCCGGGCCGAAGCGAGAAATGGAAAACTCAGGTCCGCAGCCGCGGCCGCCAAGGACGACCGATCCGCCTTCGCTCATATCGCGAGGAAAATTCAAAGCCTGGGTTTGCCGCCCCACCTCAGCCTGCCCACCTCCGGGATCGACCGGATTTCTCTCTGGTCAATCATTGGCGTCGCTTTCGTGGGCGGATTGTTCAGCGGCTTTCTGGGCGGGGGCGCTGGTTATATTCGGATGCCGTCGATGATTTATCTGCTCGGCATCCCCACGCATATCGCCGTCGGCACCGACCTGTTCGAAATCATCATTTCCGCGGGTTACGGCACCGTGACCCACGCGCTCAAGGGGAACGTGGATATTCTGCTCGCGTTGGTCATGCACACCGGCGCGGCCATCGGCGCGCAGATCGGCGCGACCCTGACGCAATATTTCGGTGGCGTTCTCATCCGGCTCGCATTCATCCCGCTGCCATTGATCGGCGCGGCGATCGTCTTGCACGGCCTCTTGACAGGGCAACCAGCGAAATAACCGAAGGAGAGCAAGTGAAAATATTGATTTGCAGCGACGGTTCGGAACCAGCCGACCGGGCGATCCGTCTGGGCGCGGTCATCGCGGCCGCCTGCCAAGCCGAAGTCACATTGTTGGGGATCACGGAAACGCTCGGCGATTCGGAGCCCCTCCTGAATGCTCTCCGGCGCGGCCAACAATTACTGATGGACAAAAAGGTCCCCGTCGAACTCGTCACGAAATTCGGCCAACCGGTGGAGGAGATCATCCATCGCACCGAGGAGATCCATTACGACCTCGTGATCATCGGGGCGGCGCGCAAGGAAACGCGCGGCCTCTTCTGGCGCTCCTCCAAGACCTATAAAATCATCAAGCGCATCCACCCGCCCGTGCTGGCCGTCACGGGAAATATCACAACCATCAAGCGCATTCTGGTTTGCACCGGCGGAAAAAAGTACATCGAGAACGCCGTCACCCTGACCGGCCAGATAGCCCGGGGAATGGGTGCCACGGTCACCCTGTTTCATGTGATGGCCGAGCCGCCCGCACTTTACTCCCGCCTTTATCATCAGGATGTGGATGTGGAGGCGGTGTTGAGCTCACGGTCCGAACTGGGCCGGAACCTCCGGGCGCAAAAGGCGAGTTTGGAATCACTCGGGGTTCCCACGGAGGTGAAATTTCGCCAGGGATTGGTCCTGCCTGAAATTTTCGAGGAAATCCGCGCCGGCGACTACGATCTCGTGGTTACCGGCGCGTCCCTGAGTCGGGGCACCTTCCACACCTATATGCTGGGCGATGTCACCCGGGAGATCGTGAACCGGACCGATTGCGCCGTGCTCGTGGTGCGGGCGGCCATAAAATCAGAGGCCACGGGCAGTCTCCGCGCCTGGCTGGATCGGGTCGCCCGCCGCAGGCTGGCTTTGAAGGGCGTTGAGAAGCGGTAATTATTCTCTCTTATGTATGGCGCCGAGATCAGGGGGCTACCTGCAATCGATAGAACCGCGAAGCTCCGCTGATGTTGTCAGTGACCGTGATGCTGTTCGCCGAAGTCGGTGGCGGGATGTTGGTGAGCGCGGTCCACCCGCTGCCGACCGTACCGTTGGTCAAGATGGTGTTGGTCAGCCCCACGACCGGAACGAATGAGAAAAGGAACTTGTTGGTGCCGGGCGGGAGCAGGCTGATGATGGGCGGTGGCGGCACATTCACCGTCAACGATGCGACCGAGCTTGTAATTGAGCCGGCGTTGTTGGTCACCACCACGACGTAGCTCCCGGCCTGGTTGGTCCGCACCTTGTTCAAGGCCAGGGAATTGGTCGTCGCTCCGGCCAGGTTGCCACCATTTAGTCGCCATTGGTAGATGAGCGGAGGGCTGCCGCTCGCGCCGACACTCAGTAACGCGTTGCCCCCCGCGGTCAAGGTCAGACCCGTCGGTTGGTTTGTGACTTGTGGCGGGGAGGCCGCGAGAATGGTCAGATGCAAATTCGTCAATGCCGTCGGTTGGTTCGGGTACGCCGCGGCGATATTTATCAACATGTTGTTTACGGCTGCGGTTGGCGTGCCAGAAATCACGCCGTGAACGTCCTTCGGAGCGGAGGGATGGTCATAAGTCGAAACGCTCAAGCCCGCCGGCAGGGGTGTGGCTGCGAACGTGGCACCCTTATCAGAACCGTAGTTCGTTATCGTGATGAAGAAGGAGAAAGGCTGGCCGACATAGCCGGTGGCGGTGTTTGGACTGGTGAAGTACACAGTAGTGGCGCCCGATACTGCATCATAGGCGCCGAGGGTTGCCGCCGTACCGACCGTCCAGCGTAGAATGACCGCGAAGGTCGAAGTGACGGCTGGGTTGGTGCAGAAGGTACGACCGAGCGGGAGAAGCTGCAGGGCAAACGCGAGCAGCAGGGCGAGATTGCGACGTAGTTTCATAGTTTTTTAAGGGTTGAGATGGTCAGTTCGGTCCAAATTTAATTACAGCCGCAGCCGCCGCCGCCCACGCCTCGTCCGCCCGAGGCTGCTTCCCGGGAAAACCAGACGTGATCGGCCAAGGCCGGACTCAGCGGATCGCGATCGGCGCGCATGGTGTAATCAGCGAGTGTGCCGCGCTGCCAAGGTTGGACGTTCGCGCAACCACCCGTCAACAGCAGTGCCAATCCGCCCAGCATCAATAAACATTTGTGCTTCATGGTGTGCCTTTTAATAGTGATTCGATTTCTTCAAGGTATTGCTTCCTGGTTTCCTCGCCGTGAAAACCGTTGTGAATGAACCTGACCTTGCCCGCGGCATCCACCAGGAATGAGGTTGGCATTGATTCGGCGTTCACGGCGGCCACCAGCTTGTGTTCCGCGTCCCGCACGACGGTGAAGGTGGCTGGGTGCTTTTTGAGAAACGCCTGCATGTCGGACGCCTTCTCGTCCACGCTGACGGCCAGAATCACGACGCGGTCCGGATAGCGCTTCTGCAGTTCTTCCATGGCGGGGAAGGACTTGGCGCAAGGCGCGCACCAGGAGGCCCAAAAATCCACCAGCACCACCTTGCCTTTGAGCGATGCGGGCAGTTTTCCTTCAAGGTGTTGGGTGGCCAGATCGGGGAACGTGTCGCCTATTTTCAACCCGGCCTGAGCCGTGACGGCCGCGGCGGCGAGCAGCAGCGCTGACAAGGCGCCGCGGATTACTGAACGGTTGATCAGCGCATTCATAAAGTTTTCAGGTTTTGACAGTCGCGGTTAAAACAGCAGGCCCAGTCCAATGGTGAAAATGTTGGCCTTCGGATAGGCGCTGTGGGCGGTTTGATTGTCCAGCCCATACATCTCATAACGTTGATAGCCGACATTCACGGAAAACGATTCCGTGATCAGGGCGGTCGCTTGAACGCCGTAGGTGAAGCTCACCAGGTGTGACAGGCGGTAGTCGGCGGAATAGAATTCCGGCCGCGTCGGGTCGCCATCCCCGGGAAAGAGGCCCGGCACACTCAAGTGATAGAAGTCCGCGGCGGATTGCTCGTAAAAGCGGAACGCCGGCTCCAGGAGCAGGCGTTTCCCGAGCTTCTGATGCCAGGTGAGGGCGGCGGTATGGCTGTTGATGCCGAAGGTATCGTGATAAAACCGGTAGGAGACCTCGGCGCTGCCGTTCGCCGGCTTTACGAACTGGGTCAGGGACAACAAGAATATTTCCTTCGTCCGGTGGCGGGGCCGGTTCTCCGGGAAAATGAAGGTGAACGGCAGCCAGCCGTCAAAACGGATGTTCTTATAAGGATCATTCAGATCGCCCGATGAGGTGCCATAAGTGAAGTCCGCGGTGAGGACCGTCTGCGGCGTGAGCAACTGTGAAACGCCGAGCAGGAAGTCCGTGCTGTCTTTGTGGTGGGGCGTGGTGAAGAACTTGGGTTGGACCTCGTCGAAGTCATGTGCCACGCCGAGCCGCAAGATCGTGTTCTTTTGATTGAACTCGATGGCTTCGTTCAAGGCCAGGCCGATGGACTCGTAATCGCTCTCCTTGCTGTAAGCCACCTGCGGCGACAAGGTTTGCCGGCCCCAATGCCAATCCAGCCCGAGATTCCCTGCGCGACGCGTGTCGGTCATCTTTGCCAAAGGCACCTGGTCGCTGCCGGCGGGCGGCGGCGAACCGATGGGTGTCGCCCCCGAGATGCTGTCATAGACCACTTCCCCCTTCAGCCCGAGCGATTCCAGAGGTTGCAGGCCGAACATCAGCGCGTGTGTCTCAACGGAGATTCGGCCGCCCTCCTCATGGTAATTCTCATAACGGTAACCTGTCTGATTTTCGGACCGGGCACGCAAGGAATGAGACAGGCAGAGAGTGATGGCGGTCGATAGCGAGACGAGTTTCCGGCGTGCGTTCAAACGAGGCCGTTTAGATTCTAGGTGATAAAACAACATCTTGACTCCGGATCGCTGATTGCGGTTGTCATGCAACCGTCACGGTTTGCCAGCACAACCCATGCCGCCGGGTTTGAGCCGCGGGGGTTATGACGATTGAGTTGATTTGGAAGATCACGCTGTTCAGGGATAACAACTAATTCTGGCCGGGCCGCTTGAATCGCGTCAGGTCAGGGAAGGCTCGTCAGCCCCGGACCATGCTGCGGCCTGGAAGCACCGCAGCGATCAATGATGAAATCCGCCGTTTACGAAGCAACGAACTCTTGGAAGCGTGGCGTATGAAAGCGGGAGTTTTCCGTGGTGATGGCGCCTTCCGCTCCAAAATGGGATGCGATCAAGGCCAGTCCTTCCTTGGGTCCCAGCACAAAAGCGGTGGTCGAAAGAATGCCTGCCACCGTACAGGTGGGGGCAATGACGGTGACGGATCGACAATCATTATTCACCGGATATCCGTTCCGGGGATCCAGGATATGACCGTAACGCCGGCCATCCCTCTGGAAATGGCGCAGGTAATCCCCCGAACTGGCAACGGCATGGTCGCGCACCCCCACTCCCGCCCAGCACGAACCGGGTTTCTTCGGGTCCTCCAGCCCGATGTGCCACGCGGGTTTGCCGGGGGGCATGCCATGCACCCGCACATCTTGGCCGAAATCGACGAGCACATTTCCAATCCCCCGCTGCAAGGCCCTGGCCACGACCATGTCCACGGCGTATTCCTTGCCGATGCCGCCCAGATCGATGCTCATGCCTTCCTGCGGCAGAAAGATCGCCCCTTTCCGTCGCTGCACCTTGCGCCAGCCGACCAGTTCCAAGGTCCGTTTGACGGTGACATCATCCGGAATGACCGGTGGATCGGCCTTCCAATTCCAAAGTTTGATCAACGGCAATGCGGTGGGATCGAAGGCACCCCGCGTATAAAACCAAAGTTCCTGGCACAAGGAGAAGAGCCGGTCGGTTTCTTCATCGACTTCCACCCATTGTTTTCCCGCGCGCTGATTGATCTGGCCGATCAAGCTGTCCGGGATGAACCGCGAGTACCTCGCTTCAAAGTCCGCCACCCAGTTTAACACCTCGCTGATGAAATCCTTGATCAATCCGGGCGCGTTGGCGGCGAAACTCACCCGGCAGTGAGTGCCCATGGCATGAAACGCGAGCGTGTTAAGCTGACCCTCGGTGGAAACGCGCGCTGAGTTGCGCACTCGCTCGTGGACCGGTTGGGCGGTTACAGACATGGCCGGTGTGGTCGTCGTTCTATCTTCGAGCAGCAGCGGGCGTTTGAGGATTGCTGTAGCTATTAGTCAAACGATAAGACACTTGGCGTTATAACTCCGGTCAGAATAAAATGGCAAGGCTCTTTCGATTTAAAAACTTTAAAGCCAGCAGCAGGCTCGACAGGGCGGCAAATCAGCGTTTACGATGCAGAGCTTGAGAGTTAGCTCCGAGGGCCTGGTGTAAAACAAACCTAGAACGCGCAAAATTTGATGCTGGCCTACCTTTTTCCTGAAAGCAAAATCAGCGTCTCGCGCACGGGCGGGGTTAAAATCGCCGGCGTTCTGGCTCCCTATCACAGCCGGATTGCCTGGTTCATCAAAGAGCTGGGTTTGAAACGGGTGGTCATCCGATACCGGGCCAAGAGATTTTATTTTCCGCGCTCGCTCGATCCGAGGACGCAGCAACGGTTGCGCAATTTCTTCTCGGCTGAGTGCCCGCTGGTGCGGGGGTGAGAAGTTTACTGCTGACTTATGGACGACGAAAAGTTTCTGAGGAGTTTTGAAGAGTGCACCTTGCCGTTTGCCCAATGGCATCATCGCGCGCACATCAAGGTCGCCTATCTGTATCTACGGCAATATTCCCTCGCGACGGCGATTGAGCGGGTGCGGGCCGGGATCAAGGCATTAAATGCCGCCCACCAGGTGCCGGAAGCCCCGTACCGGGGATATCATGAAACGATGACCCAGGCGTGGGTGCGGTTGGTCCACGTCACCCTTTGCGAGTATGGACCGGGCGAAACCGCCGACGAGTTCTTCGAGCAGCATCCGCAGTTGTCGCAGAAGAAAGTGCTGCGATTGTTTTACTCGCGCGAGCGGTTTATGTCGCCGCAGGCGAAAGTGGAGTTCCTGGAGCCGGATCTGGCTCCGTTGCCGAAGAGTGTCAGGCAGAGCAGGTAAGGGTTTCGCCCGTCAGCAGCTTGGTGCGAGTCTCGGAGGGGTGATATTATCGAAAAAGCTGTTTAAAACCGCCGGGGGGTTCTGGCATAATCCGCGTTTGATTATGCAAAGACAATATCATCGGTTGGACGCTCAGCTCTCTGACCATGCCTGACGCACCTAACCATCAACCCAATGACCGCCGGTATTCAACCGGCGAACTCGTGCGCCGCCTGCTCGCGCTGGCCTGGCAGTTTCGGGGCGAATGCCTGCTCTCGCTCATTTTGAGCGTCCTCGTGCTGCTGCTGGGCCTGGCGGGTCTGCAAATGCTGGGTGTCGTGATTGACGTGATCCGGCATGCGTTAGACCCGGCCTCGGGAGCGCCGGTTTACCCGTTGGGGTGGATACCGCCTGCCCGATGGACGCCGTTGAACGTGGTGCTGGCGTTGTCGCTGGCCATCGTGGCACAGGCATTACTGCGCGCGGTGCTGACGTACGCCTACAACATGGCGACGTTGCGGTTGACGCAGGTGAAGATCGTGCCGGACATGCGGGACCAGCTTTACGCCAAGTTGCAGCGGCTGAGCTTCCGGTTTTTTGAGGTGAACGGCACCAGTTCGATTTTCAACCGGCTGACGGGTGATGTGCAGAACACCCGCGCTTTCGTGGACGGGGTGATTTTGCAGGGCCTCAATATGCTCATCACGCTGGTGGCGTATTTCGTTTTCATGTGGCGAATTCATCCGGCGCTGACCGTGGCGTGTCTTTCGGTCACGATTCCGCTGGCGTGGGTGACGCATTATTATTCGAACCGGCTGCGGCCGGGTTATCTCAAGAATCGTGAGTTGAGTGACAGCCTCGTCCAACAGTTCTCCGAGAGCGTGCTGGGGATTCAAACGGTCAAAGGGTTTGCGGCGGAGTCTGACCGTATCCGGCGGTTCGAGGCGGGCAATGAGGCGGTTTCCGCGCAACAGCAAAAGATCTTTTGGGATTTATCCATTTTCACACCGGCAACGCAGGTGCTCTCGCAGTTGAGTCTCGTCATCCTGTTTGCCTACGGCGGTTGGCTGTACGTCGAAGGTCACATCCCGCTGGGCGGGGGGTTAGTGGTGTTTGCGGGCTTGCTGCAGCAATTCACCGGGCAGGTGGCCAACCTCTCGACGATCGCCAATTCCGTGCAATTGAGCCTGACGGCGGCGCGGCGGGTGTTCGAGGTGCTCGATACGCCGGTGGAAGTTCAGAACAAGCCAGGTGCGATTTCGCCGGCGCGGCTCACGGGCGGGATGGTGTTTGAGCGGGTCACCTTCGGCTACGATCCGGAGTCGCCGGTGTTGCATGAACTCTCGTTCGAAGCAAAGCCCGGGCAGGTGATCGGCATTTTTGGCATGACCGGCGCGGGGAAGAGTTCGCTGCTCAGCCTGATTCCACGCTTTTACGATCCGCAGCGCGGCCGAATTCTGGCCGATGGCAAGGAATTGAGGGACCTCGACCTCGATGCGTATCGCCGGCAGATCGGCATTGTGTACCAGGAGAGTTTTCTCTTTTCAAACACGGTTGCGGCGAATATCGCGTTCGGCAGCCCGCATGCCACCCAACAGCAGATCGAGCAGGCGGCGAAGGCGGCCTCGGCGCACGAGTTTATTGTCGCGATGTCGAAGGGTTACCAGACCGTGCTGGGTGAATCCGGGGTGGATCTTTCCGGCGGCCAACGTCAGCGCCTGGCCTTGGCCCGCGCGCTGCTGTTACAGCCGCCGATTTTGATCCTGGACGATCCGACGGCGTCGGTTGATTCAAAGACCGAACACGAGATTGTGTCGGCATTGCGGCAGGCGATGGCTGGACGCACCACATTTGTTGTCGCCAACCGATTGAGCTTGTTGCGGCGGGCTGACCGAATCCTCGTTCTCGAAGCGGGGCGGTTGATCCAGACCGGCACGCACGCGGAAATTATGCGCGTGCCCGGACCGTACCGGGATGCCGCGATGCTCCAGTTCACGGATCTGGCCGGGGAGCAGGGGAGGTTGGCATGAGCGTGCCACCGCAAGATTCTTCACCGCCATCACGGAACCTGGCTGGCAAACGCCGCGCCGCGCAACCCGACCCGCGTGAAGCGATCACCTACTTCCTGCCGATCGAAGATCGCGAAGCGGATCACGCACCGCTCAGTCTCCAGCTTATCCGCCGTATTTTCACCTACACCCGGCCATACGCGGCCAAACGCAACCGGCTGTTTTGCCTCACCCTCCTGCGCGGCGTGCAGGTGCCGATGCTCGCATGGATGATCGGCGCGACGATCAACGGCCCGATTGCCGGGCGTGATCGGCAGGGCATCCTGTTGTATTCCGGCGTTTTTCTGGCGTTGGTGTTATTCACC
>JAQGOT010000751.1 GCA_028293465.1 Pedosphaera sp.
GTTTCATGTGCTGGAAGTGGGCCGGATTGCGCAAGGATTGGCGAAGGTATGAAGATGCCATCTTTCCTCCTCGGTGCCGCGCTGCTCTTCTGGGGCTGGCAAACCGACTTTCTCCTCGTGGGCGGGGTGATGGCGGTGGCGCTCGAAAGCGCGCGCTTTACCAAATCGCGCTGGGAGGTTTCGGACGAGGATTTCAGTCGCATCTGGACGTTCTGTGCGCTGGTGATCCTCGTTGCCGCGGTCTATGCCTTTACCGCGAACGAGGGGCCGGCGAGTTTTCGCGGACTTTTTCAGGAGGTGAATTTGGCCGCCGAAAACAAGGCGGGCGCTTCCAGTGCCCGCACCGCCATTTCCGTGATCCGCTGGTTTCCGATGGCGTTCTTTCTGTTCGTCGCTGCGCAGAATTACAGCTCCCGGGGGAAAATTCCACTGCTGGCCATCTCCTTGATTCAGCGCCGCCGCCGGAAGCGAGCCCAGCAGCTCGGGGAACCGTTGCCAATCGGGCACGACGTGGATGTTTCCTACCCTTACTTCGCCGGTTGCCTGTTCGCCGCGAGCGCGCATGGTGGCGGGGGCAAGAGTTTCTTCTGGGGCTTGTGTCCGCTGCTGATCTGGGCGCTGTGGTCGCGCCGCTCACCGCGGTTTGGGTTGGTCCCCTGGGCGGTGGCGGTGGGCATGGCGATCGGCTTCGGCTATTTGGGTCAGCTCGGGATCGTCCAGTTGCAACGATTGGTGGAGGGCTACACGCCGCAGTGGTTGTCGGGTTCGGCGGGCCGCGGTTTTGATCCCACTCATACCCGCACCGAGATCGGGCAGATCGGTCGGATAAAAACCTCGGGTAAAATCGTCATCCGCCTCGATCCAAAAAGCGACCCGGCTCCCAACTACCTCCGTGAAGCCAGTTATCGCGCTTACAGCAGCGGGGTTTGGCACGCGGGCAGTTCTAAAAATGACTTCGTCGGCCTGGGGGCCGAGGCGGACCTGACCTCCTGGGTGTTGCAACCCCGCAAAATCAATTCCACCGCCGTCAACATGGCGTGTTACCTGGACGGCGGGAAAGGGTTGCTGCCGTTGCCGACGGGTTGCGGGCGGTTGGAGAACCTGGCGGCCTACGTGTTGGAGAAGAACAGCGCGGGCGCCGTGCTCGCGACCGGGCCCGGGTTGGTCATTTTCGATGCGCACTACGGCCCGGGCCCGACGATCGACTCACCGGCCAACACCAATCTAGTCAGCACCAACGAGGACCTGGCAGTGCCGTCCAGCGAAGAGCCGGCGCTGGACCAGGTGATTTCTGATTTGCACCTCACGGCCGGGCAGGGTCCGGAACGGGCGAAGCGGGTCATCAACGGGTTCTTCCAGGACAAATTCAGTTACAGCCTTTGGCAACGGCCCGCGAAGGCGATGAGCACCAACGAAACCCCCTTGACCCGGTTTCTGCTGCGCAGTCACAGCGGGCATTGCGAGTATTTCGCCACGGCCACGGTGTTGCTCCTGCGCAAACTCGGCATCCCCGCGCGCTACGCGGTCGGCTATGCGGTGCATGAAGCAACCTCCGGCAGCAAATACGTGGTGCGCCTGCGCGATGCCCACGCCTGGTGTCTCGTCTGGAACGACAAGGACAAGGCCTGGCACGATTTCGACACCACGCCGGCGTCGTGGGTGGAGGCGGAGAACCGGCGGGCCTCCGCGTTGCAGTTCCTGTCGGATGGTTGGTCGCGCCTGACTTTTGAATTGTCCAAGCTCCGCTGGGGCCAGACCCGCCTGCGCCAGTATATTCTCTGGACCCTGATCCCGGTGCTGGCGCTGCTGCTGTCCCAGATTATTTTTCGCCGGGGACGGACGCGCCAATCACGCCAGCCGGAAACGCGGGCCACCGTGACCGAGTGGCCCGGCCTCGATTCGGAATTCTATCAACTGGAAAAGCAGGTCGCGGACCTATGGGTGGCGCGCCAACCCGGCGAATCGTTGGCCACGTGGTTGCGGCGCGCGGCAGTCGAGCCGGCATTCATCGGGATAAGGGCGCCGCTCGAGGAACTCTTGCGCTTGCATTACCGCTACCGCTTTGATCCGCAGGGTTTGAGCGAGTTGGACCGGGAAGCGCTGCGGCGGGAGGTCAAGTCTTGTTTGAGCCGGGCCATGCCCGAAGGCAAGGGGCGGTGAGAAGCAGGGATTGAAGCTCCAAGGTTCGACCGGCGGTCATTTCATGACGATTAATCCGCGGATATTCTGCCGTGGCACCGACCCGTAAAACCGGCTGTCGATGCTCATGGTCCGGTTGTCGCCGAGGACGTAGAATCGGTTTTTGCCACAGGCGATCAACTGTTCCTTGGCGGTGGAGTAGGTGAAGGTGTGGGTGTTCGGCAGCAGGTAAGGCTCTTTCAATTCTTTGGAATTGACCGACACTTTGCCATTCTTGATGTGGATCATCTCCCCCGGGAGTCCGATGATGCGTTTGACGGAGGCCCCGTGGTCACCCGGGTCGGTGATCACCACGACGTCCAGGCGTTGCGGTTCGCGATCATGAAAAGCCCACCGATTGAGCAAGTAATGGGCGTGCTCGCTCAACGTCGGCACCATGCTCACACCCACCACCTCGACGCTTTGGATGAAATTCAGGGTGATGACGAAATAGGCGGCCACGGCAACCAGGAGAATCAGGGCGCATTGGGTTAATTGTTGAGCGGTCCGGATCAAGTTGAAGCGGGCGGTCGCCGGATTACGGAGCGAGCCGATGGTTGAATAGCTCGGCTTCGAATCGGATAAAACCGATTGCAACCCCAGATGCTCACCCGCTGCAATAGAATTCATGGTGACCATTCATACCCTAGCTTTCGGAAAGCAAAAGTTGAATAAATACGCATGGGGCCGGGTAAATTACGGATGCCAAGCGCTGCGCGGTGATTTCGAAAAACCGCCGCCAGTCCACCCCGCTTACGGTTTGAGCGGTACCCGAAACGGGCTGGCGGCGACCGCTTGGTCCAACTCTCCGCCGTAAAAGAGCTGGCGATATTCCTCCGTCTCCAGCAAATGTTGGCTGACTTCCTGACCTTCGCGGTGGATCAGATATTTCAATTCTTCCAAGTCTTTGGACCAGCGGACACCGTTAAAAAATTCCGCGCCGGCGAACTGTGTTTTGTAGAGCGCGGCCCGGGAGTAACAGGAACCGAGATAGAGAAAATCAAAGCCGCGCGCCTGAAAAAATTCCACCGCCCAGGTCATCATGAACATGCCGAGGTTCCGGTTGGCATAATTCAAATCGTAGAACGAGTAATAATAGTAAGCGAGCCGGTTCGGTTCCAGGTACAGCGTGACGGTGCCGATTTCCGCCGACGTTTTGGTATCAGTAAAAATCATCAGGTGCGACGTGATCTTGCCATTGAAGAGCGAATCGAGCCGATCGGAAGTCATCGTGGCCTGGCCGAACCTGGCGTCCGTGTAAGCCTGGTAAAACTCACGCCGTTGCGGGTGGTAATCAAAGTCCGCGCGCGCAACCAACTTGGCGTCGATCCCTTCGCCTTTGCGCAAAATCCGGCGGTTCTCGGAAGAGGTGATATGTTGGCGCAAGTCCACCCGCACCTGCCGGCACAGATAAAAGCGGTCGAGATTGCGCGAGGAAGGGAGAAAGCCTGCCTGGAGGAGGTCGCTCGCGGTTTCCCCCGCCTCCGGGAAAGCCCAGATGGCGTACGGAAAAATATAATGGCCGTAGTCGGCCTTGTGCTCGGAGAAAAGCAACTTCATACCACCCGGCCCTCGTTCACATAAACCCGCGGCAACCGCGCGCGCCAACCGGTGAACACGTCATAGGAAACGGAATTCTTCCACTGCGCCACTTCATGCACCGAGATTTCCTCGCCGCCCTGCCGGCCCATCAGCACCACTTCATCCCACAGCCGGACTTCCGGCAGGTCGGTCGTATCCACCATGAACGCGTCCATGGCCACCCCGCCGACGATCGGCGCGCGCCGTCCGCCGATCAGCACGCAGCCTTGATTCCGCACACGGGGAAAGCCATCGCCATACCCCACGGGAATCACCGCGATGCGCCGCGGCGAAGGCGCCTGGTAACGCATGCCATAACCAACGACATCATTTGTCTCAAGGTTTTGAAATCCGGCAACTCTGGCTTTGACCGTCATGATGGGCGCAATGCCCGGGATGCGCCGGCAAACCTTGGAGGGAAAGACCCCCAATTGCAACATCCCGATCCGGACCGTGTCGAAATGGGCTTGCGGCAAATCCAAAAACCCGCCGCTGTTGCAAAGGTGCCGGTGCTTCACGGTCACGCCCTGCTCCGCCATCTGCGCCAACACCTGGTTGAACCGCTCGAGTTGCAGCAGCGCAAAAGTCTTGTCCAATTCGTCGGACATGGAGAAGTGGCTCAGCACGCCCTCCAGCGCGAGCGATCTGATCGCACCAATGCTCTCAATCAGCGGCAAGGCCTCCGTCCAGCGCACACCGTAGCGGTTCATGCCGGTGTTGATTTTCAAATGCACCGGCACCCGCCTGCCCGCGCGCGCCGCGAGACGTCCCAGCTTCTCCGC
>JAQGOT010000028.1 GCA_028293465.1 Pedosphaera sp.
GTCGATCGAGACGCCGGCACGGATGTCCGTGGCGCTTTTGTTCAGCCGCACGCCGGTCAGAAACACGCCGTGGCCGCGGGCGTGATCACCTGCGCCATCCTTCCCGCCGATGGCATTCTGGTGATCCAAGCCGCCCAGCACCTGGATCAATTTCCGGCTCTGCTCCAACGGCCGCAGCGTGTCGTTGAAGGTGAAGTTGCTGGCTTCGCCATCCGGCCACCAGGCAGCCGGGATCGCGCCGTTCGGGAAGAAGACGAACGCCGTCCGGAGCGGCGCACCGGTCGCGGTCGTGGCCAGTTTGGCGGCAGCGGAACCGGCGAGCAGTTTGAAAGGCACCAGCGACTCAAACGCGGGCAGCGCCAAGCAGGCACCCAGACCGCGCAAGAAATGACGGCGGTTCAGGCCGGTGAAGCGTTGAGCGGCGGTGGTCCCGCGCGGCGAAGTTGTTGTCTTCATGGTTTTGCTTTTCTTTCGGCTCGTTGCTGCACACGTTTGGCGGGCTCGCCCGGTGCGAGCTTGTCGGAGGATTGACGTTTTTGGAAGGGGCTCGATTCAATAACCCCCATCAACAGTGCGGAAAACCGCCCGTTCTCCTGCTCGAGGCGGTTCACAATCTGGTCCACGGTCTCCACGTCGTAATACTCCAACCCGCGCCCGAGCGCATAGGTGAGCAGCTTTTCGGTCAACGTGCGGTAGAATTCCACGCGGTGTTGGGTGGCGAGGATGTGCTTGAGCTCGCGGACGTTCTTGAAGCTTTCCCCGGTCAGCAGTTTGCCGGCGGCGTCGATCACCTGGCCGTGCTCCTGGTCGCGCCACATGCCCAAGGCGTTGAAGTTTTCCAGCGCCAGCCCGGGCGGGTCCATCCGGCTGTGGCAGGAATTGCACAGCGGTTGGCTGCGATGAATCTCCAATGCTTCACGCAAGGTCGTTTCATGGCCCTGGGCTCCCTTTTCGGAATCTTCCAGCGGAGGGATGTTGGGCGGCGGCGGCGGAGCGGGATTGCCGAGGATGTTGTCGAGGATGAACAGCCCGCGCTTCACCGGCGACGTCCGGGTGGGGTTCGAGGTCACCGCCAGCACGCTGCCCATGGTGATCACCCCTCCGCGCGGGCTGTCCGGGGGCAGGGTGACCCGGCGGAATTCGGCGCCGGTCAGGTTCAAATTGGTCAGCCCGTAATGCGTGGCGAGCCTCTCGTTCAGAAACGTGTAATCACTCTCCACCAGTTCAATCACGTTGCGGTCCTGATGCACCACATCGTTGAAATACATTTCCACCTCGTACCGCATGGCTTTGCGCAACTCCTCGCTCAACTCAGCCCGCGGGCGTGGGGCCAATTTGAAAAGCGTCTTCCGCACCGTCCTGAATTCCTCCCGCTCCGCATCACTGAGGCCGCCGCCCATCTTGGCCTCCAGTTCGCGGGATCGTTTCCGCAGATGCGCCACTTCCGGATCCGCCTTTTCCTCGCGGGCGAACACCGCCCGAGCATCGATGGCGACCGTCTCGATATCACGGGCCTGCAACCATTGGCCGGTGAAATTCTGCACCAAGGATTCCGACCGCGAATCAGCCATCATCCGTTTCACCTGGGCGGCGAGGTTCTGCCTGAGCTGGCCGGCGCCGGCCAGGCGAAATAACTCGTCGTCCGGCATGGACGACCAAAGAAAATACGAAAGCCGCGAGGCCAGCGCGTATTCGTCAACGGAGGACTGGGCCTTGCCCGGGGGATTCAAATCCATTCCTTCTTCGCGGAACAGAAAACGGGGCGAGGTCAGTATCGCGACCATCGCGTGCGCCACGCCGGCTTCAAAGGTCTGTCCACGTTGTTTGTAAAGTCCTTCGGCCAGCGTCACCAACCGATCGGCGGTGTCGTCATCCACCGGGCGTCGGAAGGCCTTGGTGGCAAAGCCGCGCAGCAGTTCGCGGGCGTAAGCGTGGCGATCGGCCGCACTCTTGGGAACCGCTTTCGTGAAGAAGCGCTCGTAGTCCTTGGGAGCGACCCAATACTTTTCCTCCAACGGTCCCCGCACGGTCACGGAATTGATCCGCAGGGTCAGCGACCTTACCTGCTGTTCACCCGGGGTCAGCGGTTCCAATGCGAAGGACAGCTCATGCGCTCCAGGCTGCCAATCCCGGGCGAATTCGTAATGAAACGCTTTGCCGCCTTCCCGGATGTAATCCTGTCGCAACAGTTCCTGACCGTCCGCTTTGAACACCAGCCGGCATTTATTATAGTCAAATTGATCATCGATGAACTTTTCGTTCGAGGCCAGGTCCAGGACTAATTGGTAATGGCCAGCCTGTCCGGCTTGAAAGGTGTTTGAGAGGGATGCCGGCTTGTAATAGGACATGACCAGCGCGTTCTTCCCGCTTTCGTTGGAGGTGCCTCCTTCCTGGCGGCGGAAGGACCGTTCGATCCTGGTCTCCGCCACCACGCGCCCGGTTATGGGCACGGTTTTCGACACAATCGACTTTGCGGCATCCATGTATTTCTCCAACAACATGGGGGAGAGGGTGAGCACGTCCCCGATGTTGTCGAAGCCGTAGCCGGTATCATCCGGCGGAAACTCCGTTTCGGTGTCGAAATCAACCCTCGTCAGGTCGCGAATGGTGTTGTGATACTCGACCCGGTTCAATCGGCGCACCGTGACCCGGCCCGGCTCAGGGTTTTTGGGATCCAGGCCAAAAGCTTCGAACTTGACCCAACGCTCCAGCTTTTTCAGTTCCTCAGGGGAAGGGCGCGGTTTTTTTTGCGGCGGCATCACTCCTGCGCGCAAGTTCTTCAATACCGCAAACCAGAGGTCATGATTGCCGACCAGCGCCTCATCAGACTTGAACTCGTCGAAGGAGATCCCGCCTTTGTTCGCCCCATCCGCATGACAATCGAAGCAGTATTCGGTGAGAATCGGTTGCACTTCTTTACGAAAATGCGCCGCGGCCGGCAGCTCCGCCGCGCTCGCGGCGGAAAGACCGCACAGGACAGCCATCACCGGCAAAAAGCGCTTTGTGTCCATGGATTGCTTAACTCAACAGGTGCATACCGGTTATGCTACATCATTTTTATCCGTGAGCCTAGTATTTCATGGTTTGTGGCCCGGCGCGGAGGCTCGGGGCGTTTGGCCGCAATCAAGGGCTTTCCAAGGGTTGAAATTACAATATCAGTCTCCCGCCACCATGGTCCACATGCCCCGCGCGACGGTGGTGGAGCCTTTGCCGAGCGTATCCTTGGTCCGCAGGGTGGCGACATGGCCGTCGTGAAAAAGGTAATTGAATCGCTGGCTGTGAATGCCGTAAGCCGAGGCTCCGTAATTCTGCCCTTCGGGGTTGACTTGGACGCAGTCCGGGGTCAGGCCGCTGGGCACATTGGTTCCGGTGCCGGCGCAAAAGGAGGGCCAGTCGTTGCCCGCAATGTTCCGCCCATTGGGTTCCTCGGCCAGCAGGATGGTTCCGGCGTTGTCTTGAACCGCACTGTTCTTGTAACCCCGCGGTTCCCAACTCGGCAGCGACCCGTCGCTGAGGCTGTAATAAACGCCCACACCGTAGGATGCGGGCGGCAACGGCCCTGACGCCGAGCTCACGACGAAATTGGGTCCGGCCCAATTCATGGCATAGGTCCGCCGCGCCCCCCAGCCGTAAGAAATGGTATCCAGAATCCGGTCCCCGGGACACCGGAGGATTTTGGGGACGGCATTTGAAGCCGTGAGGCCGAGCATGAGGTCAGCCTCGGAATCGCCGCCGCCGATATCGCGGTGAATATAATCGTCCCACGTCAACTGATACATATAAGGACCGGTGCTGTAGGCGGTTGGTGGGAACATGTCGCTATGATCGCTGGTGAAAAGCGTGAAGCCGACCCCCAACTGTTTCATTTGGGAGGTGCATTGAATCCGCCAGGCTTTGGCTTTCGCGCTGGCCAGTGCGGGAAGCAACAGCGAGGCCAGGACGGCGATGATGGCGATCACCACGAGCAGCTCGATAAGCGTGAATGCCGGGGCGGAGCTGAGTTTACTCGATGATTGGTGGCTTGGTTTCATCAAAATTGGGCCTTGGAATTATTGAGCCACCAAAATGGCTTCCAGACGTTTAGGGTCAAAGCCGTAATTCTTGCCGGCCGGTGGCGGCGGCAGGCTGGCCAGGTAATCCTCCGACACCACTTCGCGCAACGAGGCGGGAGCGTGCTGGTTTGCCGCGCTGTATTTACGAAGCAGTTGAGTCAATTGCTGGAGCGCCACGCCGGTCGCGTCCGCTGCGGGCCTGATGCCGGGCGGGGCGGTGGTCGGGGCACTTTCCTGATGTCGGGAGCATCCGACGAGAAGCAAGGCGATCACCAGAATCAAACCGGGGTACATGATATACAGGTATCAGACTCGCGTCCCGCGGACAAGCGGGTGGCCTGTCATGAAAAGAGAGGACAAGCCCAAATTGTCCAAAAGGGTCGGTCAGGTTTAATTAGGGCCAAGTGGCACCTAGCCGACCACTTGGAGTGACTTGCACCCGAACGAGATGGAACGTCCCGCTTTGATACAGGCTTGCCATGCCTGGCAATATTCCGGGCAGCGGAACCTCAAAACCCTCACGCTTTTGCCCTGTAGCCCCTCGATTTACTCCGGCACCACTCTTTGTCCGAGAATGGCTGAGAAACTGCTTTATGTCCAAAATGTTTGGCTGGTCAGCCCGGCTTGTTGGGTCGTTGGCAGGCGGATTGCAGCCCAAGCAAATGAACATGGCATATAGAAAGCAGAAATGTTGTCAGGCTCGGCGGCGTTCCCAGGCGGGGATGACGTTGATGGAGGTCCTTGTGGCCATGGGCATCTCGGGGTTGGCGGTGTCGGGGATTGTCTCCGGCTATCTCTTTTGCGTCCGTTCCGCGGAGTTTTCCGCCCTCTCGCTGGCGGCCAACGCACGGGCGTTGGAGCGCGTGGAGCAGATGCGTTCCGCCAAATGGGACACGGCCAGCTATCCGATGGTGGATCAAATGGTGAGCACGAACTTTTCCAATACCGTTGTCACGTTGGATCTTTCGGGCTCAGGGAATGGAGTCACGCTGGCCACGAATTTTGTGCAGATCTCCCAGATGAGCACCAATCCCGCGCTCAAGCGAATCCGGGTGGATTGCGTCTGGCAATTCAACGGCTCCCGCCTGGTCACCAACACCGTCGAGACCTGCCGGGCTCCCGATCAATGAAAACGAGCGCTCACAATTTCCGAGGTCCCCGCGGGAGCACGCCGCTGGCGGCGTTTACCTTGGTGGAAGTTCTCATCGCCATGACTGTGTTCTTGCTGTTGTTGGGGGCGATTCTCGGGGCCAATATTTTTGGTTTGAAACTGCTGACCACCACTTCAGCCAAGCTCACCGCCACCGACCAGACGCGGAAAGCAATCGGGCAATTGACGGATGACATCCGGAACGCGAAAATCACCATGGTGGGGAAGGTCAACACGAACGGGGTTTTCGCCGGACTTTTGAACGGGGAGTTGCAGCAGGGAAGTGCCGTCATCATCTACCCGACCACCAATACCACCAACTTCATTGTCTATTACCTCAACACGCCCGACCAGACCTTCCGGCGGTCCACGAGCGTACCCGGCAGCACCAGCATTCTGGCAAAAGCGATCACGAATTCCCTGCCATTCTGCGCCCAGGACTATCAAGGCCGCGTGCTGACCAACAACCAGAACAATCGCGTGATCCATCTCACCCTCGAATTTTATCAACCCCGGGTCGCAGGTCCGACCGCGGATTATTACAAACTGGAGACCTCCGTAACCCGACGCGTTCTCGAATAGCATGAAACTGGACTGTTCAACTCCGAAGCCGCAACAGGCCGGCAACGCCCTGCTCTTGACCATCGTCATGACCGGTGTCGCGCTCACCACGCTGGCCGGCGTCATGGCCTGGTCGGCAAGCAGCTACAAGCAGGCGGACCGTTATGGTCAATATACGCGATCGGTCGCAGCGGCCGAGGCAGCCACGGAGAACGTGCTCAGCCAGATCTCGGGCGATTTCCAGGCAGGCGGAGAAAGTCTTGTGGTCGCCAACCTGCGTAAATATCGCAAGTCCGCGCTGACCTCGACGAATTCCTCTTATTGGGCCGACTGGGAGTTCAGCGATGCCCAGGGTCACGTCGACGGAACCTACGTCCAACCGGCGGGCGCGAGCAGCTACGTCGTCCTCAACTCGACCTACGCCGGTTTGAAAGGATTCGTTTCCACCTACACGCTGATTTCCAACGCCCGGCAGACGAGCGTGCCGCAGGATGTCACCGGCGGCGTGTTCCAGCAGATCCAGTTGGCTCGCATTCCCATTTTCCAATTCGCCATGTACACCTCGGGCGACATGGAGGTCAGTTGCGGCCAGCCGTTCACAATCGACGGCCGGGTGCATTCCAACGGCCAGATGTACGTTGAGCCGGCCGCCGATCTGACCTTCCAATCCGATGTCACGGCCGTGGGCTCGGTCCTCAACGAGCGCCACCCCCTCGACAACCGTTTGCCGAAGGTGCCGGTGGGGATTGTCGTTTACACCAAGTCCCAGCAGCCGGTCTCCCACGTTCCTGCATTGACGCTTCCGATCGGCACCACCAACACCCCCACGGCGATCCGCGAAATCATCCAACCACCGCTCCCCAACGAAGACCATAACTCGCCGATCGGCCGGCAGCGTTATTATAACCTGGCGGACGTAGTCGTGGTGGTCAACAACACCACGGTCACCGCCTCCAGCGGCGATTTCAACGGGTTCGCAACTGTCATCCCGACCAATGAAGTGCGGCTCTTCGTCTCGACCAATGCCAGCTTCTACGACGCGAGGGAGAGCAAAACGGTGCAGTCCGTCGATATCAATGTCGGAGCCCTCGCCGCCTGGAGCGGGACGAATACCAATGTCCGCACCGTTTTAGGGGTGCGTGATGTTTCCTCCGTTTACGTCCTGGATCGCCGCACGCAGTCAGCCACCAAGCTCAACGCTGTCCGTGCCATCAATGGCAGCCAACTCCCGACCAGCGGCCTCAGCAGCGGCCTCACCATTGCCACGGCCAGGCCGCTGTACGTTTTGGGAAATTACAATACGAACAATCCGCTGCCGGCCTCGTTGGTGGGGGATGCGATCACAATTTTGTCCCGCAACTGGTCGGACACGAACAGCACCGCCGGCGTTGCTTCGCGTGTAGCGTTGCCAACGACGGTGAACGCCGCCATTTTGGCGGGAGCCGTGGAAACGACCTTGGGCGTTTACGGCGGCGGGATGGAGAACTTCCCGCGCTTCCTGGAGACATGGGGTCCTGCCAATGCCTTCACCTATAACGGTTCGATGGTGAAGATGTTCCCGAGTCTTTATGCCACCAATGCCTGGGGTAATAATAATAACATTTATAGTCCTCCGGCGCGTGTTTGGGCTTATGACACCCGGTTTGACGATGGAACCAAGCTCCCGCCGCTGACCCCCGGACTGGTGAAGGTGATTCGTGGCCAGTGGGCCAGCCTGCAAGCGAATCAAACGAATCCTCCGGCTCGTTTCTAACCCGGCAAGGCGCTTGCCTATGGTAATGGTGCTGGCCAGGTCGTTGACTTCCCCGGGTGGGGCAAAATCTCAGAGGGCGTGGCTGGCTCGGAAGGTGCGGTTGCGCTATTAGCCCGGCCAATGATGCTCCCAAGTTGGGTCACGCTTCGAAAATGAACACGCAGACAGAAGAGAAATGACTGGCAGCGGCAATAACGGAATGGCTTCTCCCAGATTGCGGGTGGAATCAATCGCTCTGATGCGATGGCTGTTCCTGCTGCTTGGGCTTTTCTGTGTCCCCTCAGGCTCGGCGGTGGATGAATATACCTCGCAGTATGAAGCTTTTCCACCCGAGGTAGGCGAGATCAAACGGATGTGGCTGAAAGACCAGATGCGGGAAACCCAGGAGCGTTACCGAGTGCAGGTGGCGATTCCCGATGCCGTGAGCCAGGACATCCCGCCTGATACTTCCATGCTTCCGCCGCAAAGCCGAACCGAGCCGGGCGCGCGGTTGGAGCCGATTGAATCGGAGACCAACTCCAGCCAAGGCGTTCAGCTCGGCATCGTATTCCTCGTCGCGGCGGTGCTCACGTTCCGAAAACTTGGTCCAGAAATCTCCGAGATGTTTGGGCGGAAGTATAATCCCTCGTCGATTTCGGCTCCGGCCGCAAACTCCCGCTTCAAAGTTCTGGCGGAGGAGGAAGCCTTCGCCGAATTTCTTACGGCGTTCAACTCCGGCACCTCAGCGTCGGCCGTGCTTGGCGCAAAAGAGGCTGTCCTTGAGGGCTCGGCGGGGGAAGCCTCCTTTGTGCCCGGCGGCTTGCTGGGCGAATTTTTGGCCGACGCGCCGGCGCTGCTCCTGGATCTGGGAAGAACCTTCCAGGAAATCAGCCGCTCACCGGATGATGCCGCGCGCCAAAAGATGCTCCGCGGCCTGGTCGATGAAATTCGAGCTCTCAAGAGCAGGGCCGGCATTCCGGAACTGCTCCCGGTGTTTCAAATGGCCTCAGCCTTGGAGGGTTTGCTCAAGCAGTTCGTGGAGAGACCCGAGAACATCACCCGCTCCACGCTGCGAACGGTCGCCGGCGGCTTGGACCTGCTGAAGAACTTATGCGTGCCGGGCATCGGCGCGGATATCGCCACGAACCCCCCGATCCGCCTGCTCGCGGTGGACGACGACTCGGTAAGTCGATATGCGATATCTTATGCCTTAACCCGGGTATTCAAGCCCGACCTTGCCGAGCACGGTGCGGCTGCGCTCGCCCTGGCTGCCGCCCAAACTTATGATGTGATTTTCCTCGATGTGATGATGCCCGGCATGGACGGGTTCGAGGTTTGCTCAACGATTCACGAACTGAGCGCCAACCGCCTCACACCGGTGGTTTTTGTCACCTCCTTGAGTGACTTCGATGCCCGCGCCAAATCAACCCTCAGTGGTGGCCATGATCTGATCGGGAAACCGTTCCTCACTTATGAGATCACCGTCAAAGCGCTAACGCTCGCTCTGCGCGGGCGGCTCCAAGCACGTGCCCAGGCCCCCGAGGCCTCCCGGAATTCTCCCGAACTCGCGGCGCTGCCGCCGACCGTGGTGGAAACCGCCGCCCCGGTCGCGGCCCAGAACCAGGCTCAACCACCCGCCGACGTCACGAACGATGGAGCTGGTTCGAAAGTAGAAACCATCCGCAACCGCCGGGACAAACCGTCCAAGGGCAGGTTTGCCGACGCCAAGCGCCGACGTCGCGAACGTCTGGCTTCCGCCGCCGTGACGGCCAAGGACAGTTTGCCGCCGTCGGTCGATCGCCCGGCAGGCGAATTCGTCAATCCATTGCTTGCCGATCCGTCGGCTTATCTCAGCGGGTTGCGCGATTTGCTGCCCGCTTTGAACGCGACCATGGAGGATGCGGCGCGGCAGAAAATACTTGTGGATTTGTACCTTCTCATCCATTCGGTCACCGTGAATGCCGAGCACGCAGGCTTGCATCTGGCTTCCAAGATGAGTTTCACCCTCGAAGGTCTGCTCAAGAAACTCCTTGAGAATACCCGGCACTCCACTGCGTCCACGCTGCAGACCATCACCACCGCGCTGGGCTTGCTCCATCACATGTGCCTGCTGGGACTCAAATTGGAAAAAGCCAGCAATTCCCCCATCCAGATGCTGGTGGTGGATGATGATGCGTTGGCGCGCCGGGCCATCGCCGGTGCACTCCAGTTGGCCTATGATAAACCGGACGCCGCGCAAAACGGTGAGGAAGCGCTCGCCCTGGCTGCGAAAAAGACTTTTGATGTGATTTTTCTGGATGTGGTGATGCCCGGCATGGACGGGTTCGAAGTTTGCACCAAAATTCACGAGCTGAGTACGAATCGCGATACACCGGTGGTGTTCGTCACCTCGCTGTGCGACTTTGATGCGCGCACCAAGTCCAACCTTTGCGGGGGCAGCGAGCTGATCGCAAAGCCGTTTCTGTTTGCCGAGGTCAGCGTCAAGGCCCTCACTTTCGCCCTGCGTGGCCGGATCGAAAAATTCAACTCAGCCCTTGGGGATACCGGCACGGAGCCGGATGCCAAAGCGGCTCAGCCTCACACGGCAGTCTTGCAGGCCTGAACCGGCAAAGTTGCGGAGTGTTCCTCGGATTAACCTCGGGCCATCCTCACGCCAACCCCGTTCCGCCCGGTAGCCCGGATGCAGGACTAAAGTTCTTGGCGTGCAACGCAAGGTGAAGTTAGGCTCTGGTCGATCACTCCCAAGTGCATGAAATCATTATTGAACATCGGCACCCTTGCAGGCGTTTTGAGCTTTCTGACGGCGTCTGGAACGATTCAGGCGAATGCCGCCGCGGAGGACCCTTTCGAGAAGGTAGGCAGCGCAGGGTTGAACCGCGTGGTGGTGCCGGTTAACCAGGTCTTGACCCCGGCTGGAATCCAGGTCGAGCTGACCGGGCTTCGTCCGCAAGTGCTCGCGCTCAGCCCCGATGGGAAAATTCTGGCTACCTCCGGCAAAACCCGCGAGCTGATCATTGTCGATCCCACCACGGGCACGATTTTGCAGCGGGTTCCCCTGCCAATCGAAGAAATCCTCGGGGCCAAGCCGGGCGTGGTTTCGTCCCACATTTTGGAACCGGACAAGGATGAACAGGCGAGCTTCACCGGGTTGGTTTTCTCGCCGGACGGTTCGCGGATATTTCTTTCCAATGTCAAAGGCAGCATCAAGGTGTTTGGCGTCAACGCCGAACACCAGGTCAGCGGCTTGCGATCCATTCCCCTGCCCGAAGCCGGAGCGCCACGGCGTAAAATAGAAATTCCCGCCGGACTGGCCATTTCTCGCGACGGCCAGCGCCTGTATGTGGCGCTGAACCTTTCCAATCGTCTCTTGGAACTTGAGATCGCCACCGGCAAGGTGCTTCGCTTGTTTGAGGTGGGCACCGCTCCTTATGATGTGGTCCTGGCCGGACACAAATTGTATGTCAGCAATTGGGGCGGGCGTCGTCCCGATGCGAGTTCCGTCACCGGACCGGCCGGGCAGGGGACCACGGTGCGGGTGGATCCCGTCCGGTTCATCGCCAATGAGGGCTCGGTGTCGGTCATTGATTTGGACGGCGGCAAGGTGATCAAGGAGATCATGGTTGGATTGCATTCATCCGCGCTCCTGCTGACTCCGAATGGCCGCCATCTCTGCGTGGCCAACGCCGACAGTGATACCATCAGCGTCATCGACACCCGGAAGGATGCGGTCGTGGAGACCATTTCCTTGCGCTGGCATCCGAATGACTTTTTCGGGGCCAGCCCGAACGCCCTCGCCATGGAGCCGGCGGGCCGGACGCTCTATGTCTGCAACGGAACCCAGAATGCGGTGGCGGTGGTTCAATTCAGGCCTGGGAAATCGAAACTGTCGGGCCTGATTCCCACCGGGTGGTTTCCCGGCGCGATCGTCCACGACCGCCGGCGGCACGAACTTCATGTGGCCAACATCAAGGGATTTCTGCCGGCCAAGCGCGTCGGGCCGGGGGAAAAGGTTGCGCATAATACCCACCAACATCTCGGATCGCTTTCCCTGGTGCCAATCCCGACCAAGGCCGAGCTGGCCCGGCAGACGAGCATTGTGTTCCAAAACTATCGTCGGGCCGTGGCGGAAGCGGTTTCATTGCCGGCGCGTCCCGATGCGCAACCCCGTCCCGTTCCCGAACGGATCGGCGAGCCGTCGGTTTTCAAGCACGTCGTGTATCTCATTAAGGAGAACCGCACGTATGATCAGGTGCTGGGCGACGTCAAGGAGGGAAACGGGGATCCAGACTTGTGTGTGTTTGGCGAACGGGAAACCCCCAACCAGCACAAAATGGCTCGTGAGTTCGTGCTGCTCGACAATACTTATTGCTCCGCGATTCTCAGCGCGGACGGTCATCAATGGGCCACCACGGCTTTCGCCACGGATTACCTGGAAAAGTCCTTCGCCGGTTTTCCGCGGAGTTATCCTGACGGCATGGAGGAGAATGATGTGGACGCGCTCGCCTACTCGCCGGGTGGTTTTATCTGGGACAACGCGCTGGCCCATGGCAAGACCGTGCGTGACTATGGGGAGTTTACAATCGGCGTCACCGGTTGGAAAAATGCCGGCGACAAAACGAAGCCGAAGTTTCTCGATTTTTACCACGACTTCATGGATCAAACGGGTTTGATCGACATCAGTTGTGTTCCTGCGGTTGAGTCCTTGAGGCCGCATATGATGACCAACACTATCGGCTGGCAACTGGCGGTGCCAGATGTGTATCGCGCGGCGCAATTCGGCAAGGAATTGAAGGCGTTCGAGGCCGCCGGGAAGATGCCGCAACTGATCATCATTTGTTTGCCCAACGACCACACGTCCGGCACCCATGCCGGGATGCCAACCCCCGCCGCGCAGGTGGCGGATAACGACCTGGCCTTTGGACGGATCGTGGAAGCGATCAGTCACAGCACGTTCTGGAAGGATACCTGCATCTTCGCGATTGAAGATGATCCGCAAATGGGTTGGGACCATGTGAGCGGGTACCGAACGACGGCCTACGTGGTGAGTCCCTACACCAAACGACATGCGGTGATCAGCGCCAATTATAATCAGACCGGCCTGCTGCGAACGATGGAACTCATTCTTGGCCTGCCGCCCATGAACCAGATGGACGCCACCGCGACCCCGATGTTCGACTGCTTTACGGATGAACCGGATTTTACCGCGTTCACTTGCGTGCCAAACAATGTGCCGCTGGACCAGATGAATCCCGAACCGCAGGCCATCAAGAATTCGCTGCAGCGCAAGGATGCGTTGGCTTCGGCCCGCCTGCCGTTGGACAAGCCCGACCAATGTCCCGAGGATGCGCTGAACCGCATCCTCTGGCGCGCTCAGAAGGGATTGAACGTGCCTTACCCCGCTTGGGCAGTGACGGTAACCGACGATGATTAGGGCTCGCTCATCTTTCAGCCAACCGTGATTGTGCAGCATGGTCCCATCCTCCCATCGCTCGCGATGTTAAAACCATGACGCCACAAGAAACCCAAGCACCGTCAGGCCCGGTCCTCGCCCCGCCTGGACCCGGGCGCAAGGGTAAGGAGAACATTTCGCGCCTGGTTTCGCTGGATGCCTACCGGGGATTCGTCATGCTGCTGATGGCTTCCGACGGCCTCAACTTCGGGCGCGTGGCGGATCTGAACCCGGACAGTTCCTTCTGGCAATTCCTCAAATACCAGACCGAGCATGTGGACTGGCGGGGTTGCGCGCTGTGGGACCTGATCCAGCCTTCGTTCATGTTTTTGGTGGGGGTGGCCTTGCCGTTTTCGCTGGCCAGCCGGAAAGCCGCCGGGCAAACCTTCGGCCGGATGTTCGGCCATACCGTGTGGCGGTCGTTGGCGTTGGTGTGCCTCGGGATCTTTTTAAGATCGGTGCACAAGCAGCAGACGAACTTCACGTTTGAAGATGTGTTGACCCAGATTGGTTTGGGGTATGTGTTCTTGTTTTTGCTAGCTTGGACGACACCCAAAATTCAGTTCACCGCCGCCCTCCTTATTTTGGTGGGGTATTGGGCCGCCTTCGCGTTGTATCCTTTGCCCGGTGCTGATTTTGATTGGAAGAGCGTGGGGGTGCCGGAGAGTTGGCCGCACCTGACCGGGTTCGCGGCGCATTGGGACAAGAACACCAACCTCGCCGCAGGCGCGGACCAATGGTTTCTCAACCTTTTTCCGAGGGAGCGCCCGTTTGTGTTCAACGGCGGCGGCTATCTGACGCTCAATTTCGTGCCCTCACTGGCCACCATGATCTTCGGTTTGCTGGCCGGCCAATTCCTGCAACGACAATCCGCGCCGGGCTGGAAAGTCCAGACGTTCGCCGGCATCGGGATCGGCTGCCTGGTTTTGGGGGCGCTGCTCGACCTCACGGGCGTCTGTCCCGTGGTGAAACGGATCTGGACGCCGTCGTGGGTGATTTTTAGCACCGGTTGGACCTGCATCATGCTGGCGGCATTTTACGGCGTCATTGACTGGAAGGGTTACAAACGCTGGGCCTTCCCATTGGTGGTGGTGGGCATGAACTCGATTGCCATGTATGTGATGGATCATTTGTGGGACAACTTCATCAAAACCCAGTGGCGGATCCATTTCGGCTCCGGGATTTTTAATCTGCTTGGGGTTGCATACGCGCCGGTCGTCGAGATGCTGCTGATGCTGGTGGTCTTGTGGTTGATCTGCTGGTGGATGTATCGGCGCAGGCTGTTCTTGAAAATTTAGGTTTCCACTCGATGGGCGGAGACGGGAAGGGGGAAAAGTTAGAGGTGTTGCTCGCCCTCACCCCGGCCCTGCTCCCCCGAGCAACGGTGGGCGATGCCGGCACCTCGACAAACTTTCGCATTCGGGTTGCAGTCACCGTCATCGGGCATTTGGCAGCCTATGAGGATCGGAGAATCATGCCCAACCCTTGCCACGCCCCCGGCTGCCCCGCATGATGCGCGGCGATGAACTTGACGGCTTGGCAATGGGCATTGCTCGCGGGCGGAGCTTTTTTTACGGGCCTGTCCAAAACGGGTGTGGCCGGGTTGGGCGTTTTGTCGGTGGCGCTCTTTGCCAATGCGCTGCCTGCGCGGGCCTCGACCGGGGCGCTGCTGCCGTTGCTGCTGTGCGCGGATATTTTCGGCGTGGCCTTTTTCCGCAAGCACGCCAGTTGGCCCCACCTTTGGAAGTTGTTCCCGTGGGTCGTCCTGGGCATAGCGGCGGGTTATTTTGCCCTGGGCCGGATCAGCAATGCGCAGGTCCAGCGGATGATCGGCGTGATTTTGCTGGTGATGGTGGCGTTGCATTGGTGGCGTCAACGGCAGTCCAAGGAACCGGTGCCGCACACCTGGTGGTTCGCCGCGCTGACCGGGATGGTGGCCGGATTCACCACGATGGTGGCCAATGCCGCCGGCCCGGTGATGGTGCTCTACCTGCTCGCCATCGGTCTGCCGAAGCTGGCCTTTCTCGGAACCGGCGCCTGGTTTTTCATGCTGGTCAACGCGTTCAAGGTTCCGTTCAGTGTGCACTTGGGATTGATCACTCCCGAATCGTTGCTGATGGACGCCGTGCTTGTCATCCCGATGCTGCCCGGCGCCGTCCTCGGTCCGGTGATCGTGCGACACCTCAACCAGCAAGTGTTTGAACGGATGGCATTGGTGTTGACGGTCGTCGCGGCTGTGCGGTTGATTTTGTGAATTCGTTACCACTTGCGCTTTTCATAATCGCCCCAGGTTTCCTTGTCTTTCACATATTGGCCGTCGGCTTCCTGCTTTGCGTGATCGATTTCCCGCTGGGGTGCTCCGATGCGCTGCATCACGGCCAGTTGGTGCTGCATGCATTGCTGTTCGGCGGCGGTTCCAGTCCAGACGACGTCCGGCACCGGCCCGTCATGAGCCTTCTGGTATTCATGGTAAAGTTTCGAGTGAAAGGAGTCATGGGCAATCGTCGCCGCGCACCAGGTCAGGGAGTAAAACGCTGTGGCATCGGTCATTTCGTAGGTGGGCGGTGTTTTGTAGGCCCACATGCCGCTGTGTTTGCCTGGTTGGATTCTCCTGACATAATTCGTCACAATCGTGTAAGCCTCGACGTCCCGCTCCTTCAAAAGCAGCAAGGCTTGATGCACCTGGTTGCTGAATCGCGGCGAACCGCTGATCTCCAGTCTGGCGGCACTGACCTCACGGCCCGGTGCTGACGATGTGCATTCGCGATGGCACGCTTGCAAGACCGACGCCAGCAACAGGGCCAAAATGCAAAGGAAGCGCCGCAATTTCATGACGTATAACGAATCAGCTCAGCAACCCGGCCCGCAAGGGGTAACGATTGCAACCAGAGCGCGATGGCGATGGAACTGCAGCGCTCTTGTTAGACTGCATGTTGTGTGTCTCTCTCAATTTCCGAACTCCTGCGGCCACAAAGCGCGACCACAACCGGAACTGTGATGATCGCCATCCCGGCGAAAAGGATGACGCTGAATATGACGCGCCTGCGAAATGTCTCAGCCCGCTCGCTGTCCAAGGCGGTTCGCGCCTCAGTCGTCGGATTGCTCCGCCATGCTACGTAAGCACGAGTTTCAGGGCGGCGCTGTGCGCCGCCGAGTGTCCAAACCAGCGCCGGGGCAAGAAGTAGCTCGATCAACAACAGAATAATAATGCGAGTGTTCATGGGCGCTATGGATGCAGTCTAACTATTAATATACGCACGGTGGTTCGTGCATTGAAACCAGCCTCCAACTGATATTGAAAACCGTAAGTTGCTCATGTTCAGTAAAACCCTGATCGAATGTACAACTGTCGGTGCGGATATTGAAACACAAAACTCCAACATCCTCGGGCGGCATCCATCCAATCCGTTTGCATTTAGAATCGGCGCTTACACCCGGCAACCTATATGGTTGACTTGGGGAACCAATTTCAAGCGCTTGGAGGCGTATGGAGGGAGCAGGGTTCGCCCTTCCCTTCCGCCGAGGCGGAAGAGCCGAAACGGTTTTGGGCCTGGTTTTACCGCGTCGGTTGGTTCGCCCCTTCAGGGCTCGGGTGGTTTTTGAGTGCGCTTTTTCCTGGGGCTTCACCCCAGGCTGTTATATGACGGGCCTTCAGCCCTGAGCAATCCCGCTAACGAGCGGACGGTGTGGCCTTAACCGGGTAGGGCGTGGGTGGCGTGCGTGACGGATGCTCCGGCTCGCAGGGCGGCGGCGACCATCGCGGCCTCGGTGATCTCCGGATCGGTGGCACCGGCCTTGCGGGCGTTGCCGCTGTGGATGTCGATGCAATACGGGCATTGGGTGGTGAGCGCGACGGCGACGGCGATCAGTTCCTTGTATTTGACCGGAATGGCTCCCGCGGCGACGGCCGCTTTGTCGAACGCCCAGAAGGCTTTCATGACCTCCGGCGCGAGGGTGTCCATTTTCTTCAGTTTGGCCAGGTTTTCCTTGTTATACATATCATCGATTGGTTGTCGTTATGTTCGGTGAGTGTAGAGGTGGGAGCCCGAAATCGTAAATGGGACTAAGGCCCCAGCGGTTGGCTGCGCGGCATTAGCTTACCGGAAACCCTGAAGGCGAACTCTTCCGGGTGACTTTCGATTGTGCTTCAGGGTAGGATGGGGCGGGTTTGAGATCTGAGTTATGCGGCGCAAAATCATCAAGACTTCGGGACAGGCTGGGCGTTCGTCAGGCGCGGCGGCGGGCGGATTTCGGGAGGTGCATGCGGCTTTGCTGAAGCTGGCAAATCCGGAGAAGGCCACGTTTTTGCGCGGCTTTTTCAAAACGGGAAAGGGACAATATGCCGAGGGGGATCGCTTTCTGGGAATCATGGTTCCGGCCATTAGACAGCTTGCGAGACGGTTCAGGGAGCTGGGCTTGGCGGATTGCGAGCGGCTCCTGCAATCCCCTTATAACGAAGAGCGGTTGGTGTCTTTGTTGATTCTCGTCGATTGTTATCGGAAGGCCGATGCCGAAGTAAAAGACGGGGTGTATCAGATGTTTTTGAAGAACCGGCACCGGGTCAATAATTGGAACCTGGTTGACAGCTCAGCTCCTTACATCATCGGAGTGCATCTGCTCCGCCAAGACCGGTCAGTGCTGTATGAGTTGATGGATTCCGCTTCACTTTGGGATCGGAGAATGGCCATGGTCGCCACGTTCGCTTTCATTCGTGAAGGCGACTTCGCCGACGGCTTAAGGCTCGCGGAACTGCTTTTGGGTGATGATCATGATCTGATGCACAAGGCGTGCGGCTGGATGCTGCGGGAGATCGGCAAACGGGATCAGGTGGTGTTGGAGGGATTTCTTCGACAGCATCATTCCAACATGCCCCGCACGATGTTGCGCTATGCCATTGAGCGATTTCCGCCGGCCAAGCGCAGGGACTATTTGAGCGGCAGGATCAAATGAGATGCGGCCGGGACCGGGATGCTTGGAGGTTTGCGGGGAGGAACTCGGGGCTGGAAGCCCCCTTCACCGGCAGCCAGGGATGGCCGCCGCTACATGACGGTGCGGTATCTTGCCGTTGGAGGGATCTCAACATTCGGGTGGAGTCAACCGCTTGTGAAGGCGCGAAAGCCAATGTGCTGTCTCCGTGGAGGTCGCGGAAGAGACTGGCGTGGCTTTCCAATTGTTGGTTCGATTCGGGTTGAATGTTCAGGCTGTTGATCGCGTGAGCTGAAGCTTTCCGGCGCCATCACGCACAGCAGTTTGGGAAAGGATCACTTTGGACTGATCGCCCGGACCTCGCTCTAGCTTTCGAAAGGCCGGTGGCGTTTTCGCACCCTGAGCGATGACGGCGTCCGGGTGCTGGTGAACCATCAGCCGGTGATCGAAAGCTGGGCCTGGCACGGGCCGACCACGGACGAGGGTGTGTTTGAACAGCCGGCGATGGGTGAGGTTCCGATTGTGGTGGAGCATTTCGAGATTGATGGGTTTGCCACGCTGCGGTTGGAGATTGAGCCGGTGGTGGAATAACCCGCGGGATTGGAACGGATTATTTTTCCGCAAGGATCACAAAAATATCGTTGCTTGCCGCGAAAAATAGTTTCTGGCATTGTGCCAACCGAGAGAATGGCGGTTGTCTATGAAAATCCGGGGTGTAAACATTCACTGCCCGAATACTGTGCTGCACCTCGGTTAACTCGGTCTGACCATTATGCCTAAAGGATATTCAGCACGTGACAAGATCGTTGATGACTTGGCGCGCGAGGCCGAGCTTCCTCTGATCGCGGAGGAGCTGGGTGTGCGTGTCGTGGGTCGTGGGGGCTCGCAACCTAAGGCGCTTTGCCCGTTTCACGACGATCGGACACCATCCCTAAGCTTTTATTCTGCGAAAGCGTCCTCACGAGCGCAATTCCACTGCTTTGCGTGCAACGCACATGGCGATGTCTTTGACCTGATCAAAAAGCAACTTTCCTGCGATTTTCCTGCTGCACTTAAATGGCTCGCACAAAGGAAGGGCATCAATCTGCCAACACGTGGTAGCAACCGAGGTGGACCGGCCACCGATCCCCGCGTATCTGGTCTGCTACTTGCCGAGCAAGCTTATCAGAATGAATCGCCAAACGAGTCGGGAGTTCGAGCAACTTTCGCCGAATCACGTGGATTCGCTTCCGCTTTCTTGCACCAAGCCTCTGTTTTTGGCGCCACACCGGGAAAACTTGCAGCCTTGGCGAAAACACTCGGCCGTGAGGCGCAGGATTCGCTTGAGGCTGCTGGACTTCTTGTTCGCCCGCGCGCACAGCGGGACCTTAGGGGAGCATTGACCCTGCCGCTGGACGTTGCAGTCGATTTCTTCAGGACACCTCGCGTGCTCTTCACTCTTCGTGATGAGCGGGGGCGCGTTACTGGGTTTGCCGGTCGCGCCGTCGCCCACAATGACACGCCAAAGTACCTTTACTCGTCCGGGTTCCCTCGGAGCAAAACCCTCTACCGCTTGGATAAGGTGCGCTTGCGCCTGCTGAACCGTAATGCTCCGGTTGGCAGTATCGCGGAATTATTCGTTGTGGAAGGACTTCTTGATGCGCTACGCCTCGAAACGCTAGGGCTTGACTCCATCGCGATCTTCGGAGCTCACATGACCGCGGAGCAAATCGATTTGGTAGCCGAGCTGGCGAGAGAGCTTGATCGGAACAGTGTTCAACTTGCAGTGCATCTTTTTCTTGATGCCGATGATGCCGGACGCCGAGGTACGTTAACAACACTCGCTGCATTACTTGTTAAATCCGCCGAAACCACCGGCTTCCTCATCGACGTGATCGTCCCACCGGAACTTGGGCGGAAGCGCGATCCAGATGAGTTGCTGCGAAGCGTGGCCAGAACGGCGAATGCGCGTCAAATGCTCTATGAATGGATATATTCACCTATGCATGTGTTGCTCGGAGCAGCAGCTGGGTGTGCGCCTTCGGAATTAGAGCAACTCATCGAGCGAATGCCGCCTAGCAGCCGGCTGCGCTGCTACCGGGAGGTTGAGCGGCGCTTGGATCGTGCCCAATGGAGTTACATTTTTGACCGGATTGCCCCTTGGTCAGTATGGCGTGGCGATGAATCGCCCGTGCCACTTGAGCGGTCTTGGGATGCCCCTCTGCGCGCATTCTTGACCTCTGCCACCCACCTGCTGCCTCAACAGCCCCTGAGGGAGAATATCGTCGCGCCTGAGAAGGCAGAGGAGAACAAGCTTAGCCGGGCTCTGCACATCGCACAATCGAGCACCCAAAGACGTGAGCTGCCGGTAGACGAAGGAAGTTGGGACCGTCTCAAAGCTGCAATTGACGTTACGGTTCCTTACTTGAAGGAGTTACTTTCGGATGCAGCCCCGCTCGATGAGCCGATGATCGCCATCTGCATTCCCAAACCCAACGGTGACTTTCGATTAAAGGCACTCGCCTGTCCTGAGTTCCTCACTCTGCAGCAATATGTACTGAACGAGTTAATTAGGGACTACCCCGAAAGTCCTCGCTTCCGTGAATGCATTCCAGCTGTGCGCTATACTGCAAGCGCAGATGGCGTAATGCTCGAGACGACCGGCATACGTGACTCCGCCGCAGCAAATGAAACCGTTAGCTTCGCCTACCAAATAGACATGGATGTAGTCACAGGGCGTATCCCACCTCGGCGGGAGGGGATGTTCCGGCCATACTATCCATGCTGGGAAAACTTTATTGCGTTTATTGATCGCCGTGTGCGGGCGTGCGGATTTGACAGGTTCTATGTTGCGCGCCTGGATATTCGAAAATTCTACGATAGTGTGCCTCGTTCAGCGGTCTTAGATACGATTCTTCCGGGGGTCCGCAACGCTCTCCGAGAGCTAGAGGACCGCTATGAAGCCGGTGCCCTCAGGTGTGCTCGCTTATTCTCACCAGAAACAACGAACGCTGACCAACGCGCGCAACGGTTGGTTGACTGGCTTTGCGACCAAAGTTTCAACTATGAATACGAAGACCCACGAACAGGCTTTCCCAATCGGCAGAGTCATGGCATGCCCCAAGGTCCAGACCTTTCCGCCTATCTCGCAAACATCGCGCTCTTTCCCCTTGACTGCGTACTGCGTGAAATGGTTGCACAACTGGATAGTCATGCCCAAAAGGAGTCTGGCGGCGACAAGCTAAAACGTGGTGCCGTTTACGCTCGATATGTGGACGACATGGTGATCGTCGCCTCAACAGCTCAAGACTTGGCAAGGCTACGCGCGATTATTGAAGAACACCTGGGGCGCATCGGGCTCGAGTTGAGCCCAAAGACAGAGCCACTCCCCTCAATGAGTGAAAGCGAACTTCGTGAGTGGCTTACGAGTCGACGTGGTGCTGGGCTTGGCGTGTCGGGACCGTTTGAAGGACCACCGGTGAACGAGCCTCTTAGCGCGCTCGATCCGCTCGGCGATGCCGGAGATATTGATCGAGGCAAGTCACTTACTATTTTGCACCACCCCCAATTCGAGGGGCCTGACACCTCGAATCATGATCTCCGCGAAGCTGTAGCGGTTGCTCGCCGAGCTGACGAACTGCGACACGCCGATCTAGTCAAAGCAGCAGCAATGCTGTGGCGTGCTGCCCTGAGGCTTGACGACGGCAGCTTGCTACCCATGCAAGAAGGCGTCGAACGACTGGTGCAATTCTGGAGCGAAACTTCACCAGTATTGGAAGCGTCACCACCACAGGAAGATGGTGGGCCGCAGACTTATGTCCCCACGATTTCCGACGTGTTATGCTGGTTGGACGGCTTGCACAAACTTATCTTCTCGCGCCCAGATCGTTCTCCTGATTTTTCCTCACAGCAGCGCACAGTCTTAGACAAATTCCGGCGGCACGTTGCAAGTTTAGTTCAATCCGGATTGTGCGATGAGGTGAACAAGTTGTTACCCAAAGAGGCGCTAGAAAAATATAAACACATGTTCGAGTTGCGTTGCCTGGCCGTTTTTTG
>JAQGOT010000032.1 GCA_028293465.1 Pedosphaera sp.
AGATCCGTGGTTTCCACCATGACCAGCACCAGGAACAAAGGCGTCAACATTTTGCGGGCGACAGTTTGTCCGCCGGATTGCACCACGGATTGGGTGAGAAATTTCTGGCCGTCAAACTGGGAGGAAATTGGGAACAAGCGTTTGGCGGCGCGGATGATGAGGTTTTTTTCCGGATGAACCTCGTCCTCCTTGGAGAGGAGCATTTTGATGCCGGTTAGGATGAGGAAGCCGCCAAAAATGTAGAGCAACCAGCTAAACCGCGTGATGAGTTCCACCCCCAGCCAGATCATGAGGCCGCGCATGAGCAAGGCCCCCAGGATACCCCAGAAGAGCACCCGATGCTGATATTGAACGGGCACCTTGAAATAAGTGAAAATCAGCGCAATCACGAAGACGTTGTCCATCGAAAGGGAGAGCTCGATGAAATAACCGGTGAAGAACGCCAGGGCCTCGTTCTTGCCGCGCAAGGGAACCAGAGCCGCAGCAAACAATAGGGCGAGGGTGACCCAAAGCGCGGTCCACGCCATCGCCTCCTTGAATTTGACAATGTGCGCCTCGCGATGGAACACGCCCAGATCCAGCGCCAGGAAGATCAGCACACACAGGATGAAACCCACCCAATGCCAAGGGGTGATTTCAACCAGCGCCAGCATGGGATGAGTTAGGGCCGGGCGGTGGAAACCGTATTTTCCATCGCCACTTGATTACTGGCTTTGGGCCGCACGCCTTTATGCCACCAGAGGACAAGCGCGCTTGCGATGTAGATACTGGAGTAGGTGCCGGTGATGATACCAACGAGGAAGGTGAAGGCGAAGTCGTTGATCGCGCCACCGCCGAAGAGGTAGAGCGACATGGTGGCCAGGAACACCGTCCCGGAGGTGATGATCGTGCGGCTCAGGGTTTGATTGAGCGCCTGATTGATCAGATCCTTGAAGCTGCCCCGCACGCCCAACTTCAAATCCTCGCGGATACGGTCGAAAATGACGATGGTATCGTTGATGGAGAACCCAATGATGGTCAGCACGGCGGCTACCATCGTGGCATTGAGCTCTCGCCCGTGGCTCGTAAACAGCCCGGTCAGGCAGTAAACGCCAATGGTCATGAGGACGTCATGCAGGACGGCCACGACTGCGCCAACCGCGAACGAGAACTCATAGCGGAAAGCGACATACACCAGAATGCCGAACAGGGACATAAGGCTGGCGATGATGGCGGCCTGCTGAATTTCCTGGCCGATGATCGGTCCCACCTTTTCCGATCGTACGCGGTCGAACTTAGCGGACGGGAAATCTTTTTCCAACACTTTCTGGACTTCCTCCGCTGTGCCAAAGGGCGAGGTGATGCGCAACTGCTCAGCATTGCCACCAATTTCAGTCTGGTATTGGATGGAAGGCTCTTTGACGTCCTTCGTCCCCTCGGTGATTGCCTTGCGCAACTGCGCGGGATCGACTTTTTGGGCGAACCGCAGGGTGAGGTCGTCGCCACCGGCAAAATCGGTGCCCAGCATGCTGTGGCCGCGGCCAAAAATGCCGTAGCCGAGGCCGATCAAAATGATGGTCCAAGAAAGGATGAAGGCCGGCTTGGCGAGCTTCATGAAATCAATCTTCGGCGTTCCGAAGAAGTGCAACATGGGGAGCGACTTGAGCAGGTTTCGCGCGAGGAGAAAATCAAAGATCAAGCGGGTCACGACCAAGGCGGTGAACAAGCTGGCGGCCACACCGATCGTCAGCGTGACACCGAATCCCTTGATGGGACCCGTGCCCATGAAAATGAGGATGATGGAGGAAATAAGAGTCGTGACGTGAGAGTCAAAAATGGTACCGAAGGCCCGGTCATAGCCGGCCGCCACTGCGCCGCGCAACGATTTGCCCTTGGCAGACTCTTCGCGGATACGCTCAAAAATCAGCACGTTCGCATCCACCGCCATACCGATGGTCAAGACGATACCCGCGATGCCGGGCAGCGTCAGGGTGGTGCCATAAGCGCACATGACCCCGAGCAAGATGATGATGTTGCAGATCAAAGCCACGTTGGCGACCATGCCGGCGAAGAGATAATAGACCGCCATGAACCCGGCCACCAACAGCGTTCCGATCACCGCCGCATGAAAGCCGCTTTTGACCGTATCTTTGCCCAAGGTCGGATCGACGCTGCTTTCCGACAGAATCTTGACCGGAACTTGCAACGGGTTTTCGAGCGCGTTCGCCAGTTCACGAGCCGCTTTGTCCGTATAACTGCCGGTAATCTGGCCGCGACCGCCGGTAATCGGGGTGCGGATTGATGGAGCGGACTGCAATTGACCGTCCAGCACAATGGCCATACGACGGCCCACATTTTCGGTCGTTACCCGGCCAAACGTTTCGGCACCTTCGCTATTCAGGGTGAATTCGATTTCCGGTTCACCAAACTGGCTCCGCCCGACCCCCGCGCTCTGAATCGCGGAACCGGTCAAGATCGGCTTTTTCTGAACCAGAACTTTTTCAAATTTCGTAGCTCCAGTTTGCGAGGTTTCCTTGGTCTGGAGCCACTCGTAGCCCGGGACCGACATACCCTCTTCGCGGAGTCGGTCACTGTCATCATGCACCATGCGGAATTCGAGGAAGGCAGCCTTCCGGATCTGTTCCCGGGCGCTTTCCTTGTCCGATTCCGAAAGGCCGGGCAATTGAATCAGGATGCGGTCGCTGCCTTGCGGTTGGATGACCGGTTCCGCCACACCGAAACGATCGACTCGTTTGCGCAGCACTTCCACGGCTTGCGACAGCGCCTGTTCTTTGGTGGCCACCTTGTTGGTATCGATCTTGTCGGTCTCCATGCCCACCACGAATGAGGTGCCACCTTGCAAATCCAAACCACGCTTGATCTTGCCGGCGGCGTCCTTTTGGAGGTGGTTCAGAACGGCACGCGTGGGATTCAACTCCCCTTTCACCTCGTAGAAAGGAAAATAGTGAGTGATGTCATTGGTGCCGACGGCGTCGACCAGGTTGGCGAAGGTGCGCTCGGGCTTCTCGGTTTGAAGCTTTTGCAGGCGGTCAAGGATGCCTTTGAAGGCGTCATCCTGGCGGACGGCTTTTTCCTTAAACTCCACCGCCAGATCTTTCCCCACGGGGGGATACATCTCATAAAACGACCAGAGGAGGACGGCGATAACGAAGACAAATTTCCAAAGATTATTTCGATTCATGGCGCAAGCGCTTAAGATTCAGTAGTTTCACTACCGGAACGTTCGGTGATTTCGGAGACGGTTGATTTAAGGACCTCAAGTTTGGTTTCGGCGGAGCGGAGCGAGACGGATTTGTCTTTGACGCTGACGACGGTGCCGATGATCCCGCTGCCGGTGACGACCTTGTCGCCAGGACGAAGCGTTTTGAGCAAGGCGGCGTGTTCCTTGGCCTTCTTGGACTGCGGACGGATCATGATGAAATAGAATACGACGATCATCAAGGCGACCGGGACGAACGTGATCCAACCCGGGGCTTGCGGCGGAGGGGGCGCGCCGGTCTGACCCAGAACCACAGTCAAAGTGTTCAAATTCATAAATTCAAATAAAGTGAGCC
>JAQGOT010000049.1 GCA_028293465.1 Pedosphaera sp.
CGTTGGTTGCGGTCGATGGAACGCTGGTTCGGCCGGCATCATTCACACCCCACGCCACCACCCTCCCGTCACTCGTTACCGCCACTGCAAAATCCTGTCCCACCGCGATTCCGACGGCATTTGTCAATGTTTGCGGGGGGTAACTAACCGGGTTCGAGCCGCTCGCCCATGTCACCACCGTCCCGTTGCTGCGCACCGCGAGACTTACTGAGCTGCCTGCGCCAATCGCTATTGCATCGTTCAACCATTCCGGCACGGGCGGCATGTACTGATTCCCCCATTGCACCACACTACCATCGGCCAGCAGAGCCAGACTGTGGCTGATGCCCGCCGCCACTGCCACCACATTGCTCAATCCAGCCGGGACCGCGGTGTTATCACCCCAGGCGGCCACGGTTCCATCGCTGAGCAAGGCGAGGGCGTGATAATAAAAGCTGATCGAAACCGCATTCGTCAGCACCGGAGGCTGTGGCCTGCCATAGAGATCGGAACCCCAGCCAATTACCGTGCCCGGCGTGCCCGCGGCAGTGGCAGGCTGAAGCGACATCCAAAACGCGCCTACCAGCGACAGACCCAAAAATGTTCGGAATAGGATTTTCATAACCATCCGCAGCTTGGTGTTGGCTCCGAACCAAGCCAAACTACGACCGTGAGTAAACCATGCTGCGCTTCCGAAGGCCAGTTTATTAGAAGCCATCTCATAAACAGCCGTGGATGGCGCGGCCTCAATCCGGCAATTTGCCATATCTCGTCCTTCCCGGCTCCCATCCATCAACAATCAACCCTCAGCGCTCCACCCTCATGCGCCCGCTCGCCCGCTGTTTTCGCCTTGTCCGTCCAATCAGCTGACCCTAGTCTCAGCCCCAGCTTTGGAAGATTCCACATGAAAACTTGCTTGCGATTACTGGTCATTTTGGTTGCCGCGGTCTGCCTGGCCGGCTGTGATAAAATGAGGCAACGCGAGAATTTTCAGCGAGACCTCGGGGCAGCGGTCAAGTCCGCCCTGGCCACCAACCAGCCGAGCATCCAGATTTCCTCCCTCACCCGGTTCGAATGGGATAAAGTCTATTTCTTTCACCCCTACACGCCACCTGACGCCATCGACAAAGAATTGGGATTTAAATGGAAGGCGGGCGTTAAAACCGAAATTGAATCCAACGATGGCTTCACCCTGGTGGTGTTTGTTAAGAAGGGGGAAGTGGTCCAGTATGCAAGAATTCGAGGAAATCTTGGCCACTGGAACCTCGATGAACGTAACGGGTTCGCATCCGGGGAGGATGTTTTCGAGCTTGAGCGCCAGCCCTCGCACTCAGAGATAATGTTTCACGTGAAACGGACTAACAGTCTGCCCATTACACGCTGACCTTTCCCCCGCCTCCGCGAACTGCTCTCCAAACCGTGACCCTGGTGGGGGGGGCGCACGCGCGAGCTTCGTTACCCTAAGTGTGACGGCCCGCCTACTCCCAAAGGGCCCATCGCCGCCTGCACGAACGGATGAAAAGCCCCTGCCGACCACACGCGACCGGGAGAACCCCAGGTGGAAATGAATACAAAACGACCCAAGCTATGGGCGACCCCTTTTAAGATACTTCGTGTCCGGCTAATTTCCCCTGCTCCTCCGGAGCAAAGCATCGGGGCATGCCACCGAAAACAGCGAGGAACCGCACAAACGAACATCAAAGTTCATGACAGGTTCTAGGGAAGGTTCTCCACCACGTAAAACATCGCATTGTTCGTGGCGGGGAGATTGAAAGTCATGGTTCCTGAGTTGGTGGCGGTTTGAAAAGAGACCAGCGTAAAGGGCGCGCCAAGCCGGGGGACGGCGAAAACCCGATAGCTTTGCCCGGAAACCGCGTTCCAGCGCAATTCCACGCCGTTGGTCATGCGGATGCCGGTGGTAATGGTCATGGGTCCGTTGGTGCCGCCAAGCCCGGTTGCGGCCGAAAAATCCCAGCGGGAGGCAACATAATTTGGCAGGCCGCTTTTGGTGCTGAACTGTGTGTAGTACCATGCCATGACTTGCGCCTGCAACAGGATCTGCTCGGAAATCGCGTCACTGTAGCTTGAATCGCCCATCTGGCTCACCGCACCGATGAAAATGTTCGTCAACTCCAGGCGCAGAACGGGTCCAATTGCGCTGTTTGTGGTGAGGTCCAGGGTTCCCGTTTTGATCGCGCTCTGCTTTCCGCAAAGCAACGCCAGCACCGGCGAGGCGGCATCAAGCTTTTTGCCAATGGAAAGCGGCTGCTGGGAGCCGGTGGTGCCCGTCGTGCCCGGAATCACAGGCAAATTGAAGATGTTTGCCGAATCGGCTGAGAGCACGTCAATCCAATTGCGGTGCCTGGTGTCCTGCGATTCGCCCGGCACGCCGTCCAGCCGCAAACAGCCGGACCATTGTGCATGGGCGGCGGAAGGGAAGAGCGACACCGCAACGCATGCCGCCAGCGCCCGCAGAAACATTGGAAAGTTCAATTGCAAGCCGGAATGGGAGGTCTTCAACTGCCGGTTTGGCTGAGCACACTCCAATTGTGAACGATGGGTGTCCCGGGCTGTCCCGTCGAATTGAAAGGCGTGTAACTCCACTGGATGCTGCCGCAGGTGAGCACCAGGTTCTCGGTCGCACCTTCGCCCGCCGTAGTGGTGGTTGAGATGCTTTTGATGAAAACATTGGAGAGCGTCAAAGTGTAATAAGCCACTTCGCCAGTTCCTGTTGTTTTCGTCACGGTCAACACGACAGGGTTCTGCAACGGGCTTCCCTGCGCGCAGGTCAGGTACATCGGGGTGGAAGCGCTGTCCAGATTCTTGGCGATGGTTATATCCGCAAACGCCGCCTTGCCGGAGCCCGTGCCGGAGCCCGTGCCGATCGCGATAGTGTTGTTGATGCCCTCGGAGAACGTACTCACGGCGATCTGGCCTTGGTAACCGGAGGTTAGCGATTCGCCCTTGATGCCTGGAATGTTCAAATAGATGTTGCCGGCCGCCATCAATGGCGAAGCACAGCAACTCAAATACACCACAACTACCACCGCCCAAGCGAAGATTTTGTTCTTAAATTTCATACGCGCACTTCAACGCGAATTTATAGCGGAAGCCACTGCGCGGGGTCAAGCTTGGAGCCTAAAAGTCCAAACCACCCAGTGCGCTCCCTTTCCCGATCTGATAATCTTCAAATCTGAAAATTTGAAATCATCCTCACGATCAACTTGGATCAACTTGGATTTGCCTGGATTTACCTTGATCAGCCCGCCGAGACAACCCCGACCGTTCGGCCATCAAAGTCCTCTACCGTGATTTCTACAACACCAACACGCGATGGCATGTATCGCCCGCCTATACCACTAAGCCAGGTTCCGCCCCCTTCCCCGGGAAAGAAATGATTTGCTGCCGCTAGTTCTGTTGCTTGGGTTGCTCCAGCGAAAGGTAGTTGGCTTTTACAAAACTTTGAAAAGCCGCTTCATCGGGGAGGATTTTACTGTTGGGCAGGAGGAGGATTTTTGCTCGTTGGGCGGCCGCTTGGTTCAGATAGGTTTGCCACAGCGGGAGGATCTTTTCCAAGGGCATCTCCATGGCGGCTTCAAAATAAGTTGGATAACCCGCCTTGTTGTGGGTGGCGATCAATTGCAAAAAGCGGTTGAAGCGACCCTGTTCCCATAAAAACATTGAACCCATGCGCCAGCTTGATTCCTGCCTTTCAATGGCAGTAAAACCATTGGAGGGTTCGGGATCGGAAATCACTTTCCTTAAATCCAGCCGGGTCAGGTTGGTTCCCAGTTGCTCGATGCGCCAGGGGTTTTGAAATCCCCAATACACCACCAGGTCATTTCCCTTCCAGTAGCCGTAAAATTTCTCGAAAAACGTAGGAATCCCCTCCAAGGCCCATAAAGGACGGTGCTGCAAGTTGCCCTCCACCAATGGGTGCAGAATTTCATGGGTGAAGGTTCCCCAGCCCGAATCTTCATAAGTGGCAAATAATTTGTAACGGGGAAGGTAGATGCCGAAATTGGGTGGGTCGCTGATATGCAGTTCACGCACCAGGAACTCCTTGAACCTGGCTCGATCCTCCAGGACGAGCACCCGAATCGGATAATCAAATTGGGCCTTGAAGAAATCATGGTTCACCAGCTTGATAAATCCATCGGCAAAACGGGCTATTTCAGGAATCTGGGGCGAATTACGTTTGCAGCGGAAATCAAAATATTGGGTCTGCTGGCGGAAAGGAAACTGATCCAAAAAGTCCTGGGAAAAAGCCATCGCCGGCAGGAGGATCAAATAGCAAAGGAGGAGTCGCTTCACCGGTAAACATTAATTGAAGGGTTTGAGGGTTAACAGCACAATCCACCACGGTTACCCCTGTCGGACATTCGGCTTTTCAAAACTATTGTTTTTGCTCCACGCCTCGAATTCCGCGACCTTATCTGCGCTCGGCACCAACATTTCCCGGATGAGCTGCAAAGGTCTCATTAGTTCGTTGATGATCCTGCCGAAAAGTCCGGTCGTGAAAAACATCGTCGCTTCGCCGTACGGATACGTGATCGCCCGGTGTCCCCAAGTGAGAATGTTGATTGCCCCAAACTTGGCCTTCATTTCCTTGCTCTAAAAAGGTGTCAATCCATAGCTTGGTTCGTTTTGGACATCAAGGGATCAGAACGAAGCATTTAGAATCAACCCGCCATCTCGCCTGCTTGATCCACCGCTCCACTTGGTTGCTCACCCTCCCCCGCCTTGATTGTGGCCAACCGGCCTCTTGGATTGGGAATTAACCATTCTTTTAGTGCGGTCTTTCTGGAATCCATGTTTTGCGTGCGCCCAGAGCCAATGGGTTCTCGACAGGAGGGAATCCCCAAAATATCCTCAAACGCATGAGAACATCAACCCCGCACATGACGGTCGACCATTACTATTAGGCAACAAATGGACACCCCGCCACCGCTCGATTGTTATGCGCAGATCAACGAAAAGATTGGTCCCATCGAACGCGGCGATGTTTATGAAGACCGAATCGACACCTCACCTTTCATCTTGAAGGTCGATTAAAGGGCCGCGAGTTCATCTCGAATCGCGCTTGTCCGCCAGCAACTTTTCTGGTGGAGCAATTGCCCGATTGCGTAATGTGTGGTGGTAAGTGCCAATCGCGATGGCGAGCGCGACGACGATCAGAATGGCCGCGACTGCGAACGTGATTCGCATACCGGTGGCAACGGCTTCGGGACGCGCCGTTGTGATGTCGATCGTCGCCGATCCGAGCGCGAACACAGCGCCCATAACGGATGCACCGGTGATGAGCCCGAGATTGCGCGACAGGTTGAGCATGCCGGAAATGACGCCCCGCTGGTCCGGGCGGATATCTGTCATGACGGCGGTGTTGTTGGCCGTCTGGAACAGCGCATAGCCGACGGTGATGACGACGATCGGGGCGATGTAGCCGGGAATGCCGAGCGTCGCCGGCATCATGGATAGAATGAAGGAACCGGCCGCCATTCCGATGAGCCCAACGAGGGTCATGCGTGGCGCGCCAAAACGGTCCGCAAGGCGGCCGGCTGGCACACCGCTCAGCGCGACGACCAGCGGACCGACCGACAAGACGAGTCCAACGTGAGCCGCGTCGAGCCCGAGCGCACGGGAGAGATAGAACGGCCCGACCACCAGCGTCGCCATCATCACCGTCGAGACGAGCGCGCTCATGGCGAGGCTCGCACTCAGCGCCAGATCGCGGAACATCGCCAACCGGATCAAAGGTGCTGCTGCGCTCGCCTCGGCGAGCACGAAGAGGCTGAGTCCGAAGGCAGCCGCCAACAGCAGCGCCAGGTTGAGCGAACCGAAACGGCCGTGCCCAAAGGTCATGGCAAGTGCATAAGCCGCGAGCGTCAGAGCCAGCAGCAGCGTGCCCACCTTGTCGAAGCCGACCCGATCCGCCTTCGGCCCCCGGCGATCAACGGGCAGGTGGCGATGCGCGAGAAGAAAAGTCAGGATACCCAGCGGTACGTTGACGAGGAAGATTGCACGCCAGCCGAGTCCGGCGATCAGAACCCCGCCGAGCGATGGACCGAGAGCGGTGCCAATCGCGGACATCGTTCCGAGCAGCCCCATGGCGCGACCGGTCTTTGCCTTCGGAACCGTCTCACCGACAAGGGCCATGGTGAGAGCCATCATGATCGCCGCTCCGAGGCCCTGCGCCGCCCGGGCGGCAATCAGCAGCCCGAGCGTGGGCGCGCCGCCGCACAGGACCGAAGCCACCGTGAACAGGAAGATTCCGGCCAGCAGCAGCCGTCGGCGGCCGATGATGTCACCCAGCCGTCCGACGCTGACGATCAAGGTAGTGATGGCGAGGAGATAAGCGAGGACGACCCACTGAACTTCCTGGAAGGAGGCGTTGAACGCCTGTGCCAAGGTCGGCAAGCCAACATTGGCGATGCTGGTGCCGAGCGAGGACAGCAACATGGATAGCGAAAGGCCGGCGAGCGCCCACCGAACCGAAGGTGTCCGTTCCGCACTTTCAGCGACTGCCTTATCTCGTTCTGCAATAATTATTTTTAACATGACCTACGTTTTCCAGCTCTCCTGATATGGAGATGCCTGAAACTACTCCCTTGCCTGATATAGCGGAAGACGCACCGTTTGCACTTTATTCGTGCATTCGACGCCATGCCATGATATAGCGGATGCATGGTGAGACCCGATTTCAACTTGCTTGTCACCCTTGATGTGCTGCTCGCGGAAGGCAGCGTTGCGCGCGCCGCCCAGCAGTTGCGGCTTAGCCCGTCGGCGATGAGCCGGGCGCTGGCGCGATTGCGTGAGACGACGGGCGATCCGCTGTTGGTCAGGGCCGG
>JAQGOT010000060.1 GCA_028293465.1 Pedosphaera sp.
CGCAGAAAAGGCGGTGCTCACATTTTCGTTATGGCGCATTTTTATTTTCGGTGAAGGTGATTCGGACCACTTTTTCGCTCCCTAAAATGGCACTCGGGGAGTTTTCACACAGCCTCGCGCCGGAGCCGACCGCCGTTGGCGCTTGCCGTTCCGCTGTCGCCGTTCACGCCACGCGTCGGCCGTGGCTGATCACCAACACCAAGCCTTGCTTCGCCCCATTTGAGCGAAAGAGTCGATAGGGAGAACCAAAACCATAACGCGAAACAACAAAATTCAATGAATACAAAACGCAATCCAGTTGGCTGGTTTGAAATCTATGTTCAAGACATGGAGCGGGCCAGGGCCTTTTACCAGAATACATTTCAGGTGACACTCGAACGTTTGGAGAGTCCCGGCATTGAGCTATGGGCGTTCCCGATGCAACCCGACAGCCCCGGATGTGCCGGGGCACTCGCCAAATGGCCCGGCAAAGATTCGGGAAGCGGAGGGACCATCGTTTACTTCTCTTGTGCCGACTGTGCCGTGGAGGCGGCGCGCGCGGTTCAGAACGGCGGACGAATCCAAAAGGACAAGCAGTCCATCGGCCAATACGGCTTCATTGCTCTCGTCTATGATACCGAGGGAAACATGATTGGGCTTCATTCGATGAAATGACCCCTGTACGATTCCGGGTTCGCCCCCTTCACGCCCCCTTCAGTTGCGAGCCAAGCCGGGGGTGGTTGAAGCCTTCGTCCGGGATCCTCACCGCGTTCATCAGGGCTTGCCGGTCTGCGGTTGGCTGATGATTCGCCAAGCGTTGCCGATCTGCTCCAGATCCTTCTTCTGGGCGGGATGTTGCCGGACGAATTCGTCCAGCACCTGGCGGGCTTCGTTCTTCCGCCCGGTGGACGCGAGCAAATCGGCCAGCCCACCTGCGGATTCGGCGTTTTCCGGCCAGAGCTGCATTCCGAGACGATAGGTCTGTTCCGCTTCGTCCGCGAAGTGATGTGAGGCGAGGAGATTCGCCGCCGACACGGCGTCGTGCGAATACGATTTGAGCGCGGAGGGCGAGTTCGCAGCTTCCGGATCAGAGAACACCTGTTGCGCCCGGTCGCGCCAATAGTCGAGGGATTGCGCGGCGCGCTCGGCGGTGAAGGTGGTTTCTCCATCCTGCGCGCGCAGTTCCATCAACGGGCCGAGCGGGAGCGCGTCGCCGTAGGTGCCCTTGAGCGGGAATGATTCCTGGAGCGCGAAGGAGAGGTCCGGGTTCTTGTCCATCAACATTTGCAGGAGCTTTTCATTGATCGCCATCACACCCACTTGGCTGGAGACCTGGACGCGGCCATCCACCATTTTGACCTCCTCGCCGGGACGAATCTGCTTCGGCTCGTCCGGAAACTGTTGGTCGTGTTCGAGGCGCTTCTGCGCATCGGCCGTGTATTCCTCGAAGGCGCGCTGGGAATCCTCCTCTGACAGCGTGGCGAGTCGGTCGCCATAGAGTTCGCGCATCCAGTCCGCATACCGGCCGTCGGCGAGGGCGTTCTGGGTGAGAATCACATGCTGCTCGCCGCCGCTGGTGTCGTTCAGCAATTCGGGAATCCACCGGCCATTGTCCGTCCCGCCGATGTAAACCATTCCCGGTCGCAGGGAATCAAGGACGGCATCGCCATAATCAAGGAGCTTCTGCGCCGGCCAATCATGGGCCTGCTCGGCCACGCCATAGGCGTCCAGCACCGCACTCCAGAAGGGGTTCAGTTCTTCCGCGTGTTCGGAGGCGTTGTACTGCCCGGAGCGTTTCGCCAACACATCCCACCGGGCGTTGATTTCCTCCCAACGGCCCGACTCGATGGCATCGAAAAATGCTTCCACCTCGACAGGCACGTCCTTCTGCAACCGGTGGGCGATGCGATGTGCAATCTCCCGCCGGCTTCGACCGAATTGTTTCACCTTGGAGGCCACGATTTCATCAGCTGTCTGTGCCGGAGCAGAACTGGATCGATGCGGACCCCAGCGTGTGCGTTCGGTATTGGGAACACCGGAGGAGACGTCCACACTCTTTGGATCTGTAGAAGCCTCGCTCGAAACCGCCTTGTGGTGACGCGTGGGCCGCCGCAGTCCTATTAAAATGACGAGGGCGCACGCGATGATGAGCAGCCATATCCATCGGGAATCCGGCGGCGAGCCGTTTTGCGAAGCCCGGTCATGGTCGGTGTTCCTTTTCATAGTCGAGAATTTACCTGTTCAACTATAAAGACACCGAAGCACAGCGAATTTGTATACAGAAATGATGGAATGATCGCCGAGCTGACCGAGGTTCGTTCCCCATCTTGCAACATTATCCCTTCCCATGCGGCAACTTGGTAGAGTGTCCGCCTTGGTGAACGTGGTCGTGAAGGAGCTGACTGATTGATGCTGGTTATGGGTGTCGTTGATGTCGGTCGTGGCGGGGTGCAAAGGAAGGAAGGGCAAAGAACGCTTGTTAATCGGACTTCTTTCGGGTTCCGTAGGGGTTGTCACCGATGAAGAAACCATTACTTTGCCTCCTGCTCCTGGGCTTGGGCAGCCGCCTGGGCGGTGCCGCCGATCAGCCGCAGTGGGGCGAGGCCTGGTCGCGCAACATGGTTTCCGGCGAGAAGGGCTTGCCGGAATCGTTTGACGCCAAGGCGGGGAAGAACATCAAGTGGTCGGTGCAGATCGGTACGGAGACGCATGGGACGCCAATCGTGGCGGGTGGGCGTGTTTACATCGGCACCAACAACGAGGAGCCGCGCGACCTAAAACACACCGCCGACAGCGGCGTGATGATGTGCTTCGATGAGAAGACCGGCAGCTTTCTCTGGCAACTCGTCGTGCCCAAGCGGGAGGAGGATATTTTTCACGATTGGCCGAAAACCGGGATGCCCTCCGAGGTCACCGTCGAAGGCGACCGCGTGTATCTCCTCAGCAACCGCGGCGAGGTGATGTGCCTCGACGCCAAAGGCATGGCCAACGGGAACGACGGCCCGTATCTGGACGAGGGTGCGCACATGATCCCGCGGAGCACCAACTCGGTGGAGGAACCTGTCGCCGGTGCGCAGGACGCTGACATCCTTTGGGTGTGCAACCTTACGACAAAGGCGGGCATCTGGTCGCACGACGGCGCGCATGCCTCAATCCTCATCCATGGAGACTATCTTTATCTCAACTCCTGCACGGGCGTGGACAACACCCACAAGCGCATTCGCACGCCCGACGCGCCCAGCCTCGTGGTGCTGGACAAGAAGACCGGCCGGTTGGTGGCGCGGGACGACGAGCATATCGCGCCGGATATTTTTCATTGCACCTGGTCATCGCCCTCGATGGCGGAGATCAACGGTCGCCCCCTGATTATCTTTGCGTCGGGCAATGGTGTGGTTTATGGATTTGAACCGGTCGCGGCGGGAGCCAAGGCGGGGGACGAGGTGCGGAAGTTGAAAAAAGTCTGGCAATTTGATTTTGATCCCACCGCGCCGAAGAAGGACATTCACAAATACCTGAGCAATCGTCGCGAGGGGCCGAGCAATATTTACGGCATGCCGGTGGTAGATCACAACCGCCTTTACGTGGCCGGCGGCGGCGACATTTGGTGGGGCAAGAACGAGGCTTGGTTGAAGTGCATCGACCCGACCAAAACCGGCGACATCACCACCAACGGCCTGATCTGGTCCTACCCGTTGGAGCACCATGTCCTGTCCACCCCGGCGGTGTATGAGGGGCTGGTGTTCATCGCCGATTGCGGGCGCAAGATGCATTGCGTGGATGCCGAGACCGGCAAACCCTATTGGACACAGGAAATCAAAGGCGAGGTGTGGTCGTCACCGCTGGTGGCCGACGGCAAGGTCTATCTGGGCACGCGGAGCGGGGAATTCTGGGTATTCGCCGCGAGCACGGAAAAGAAAGTCCTCAGCACCTATGATTTCGGCATCCCCATCAGCGCCACCGCGACCGCCGCCAACGGCGTGCTCTACATCACCACCATGAAACGCCTCT
>JAQGOT010000064.1 GCA_028293465.1 Pedosphaera sp.
GTGGTTGGGGGAAATGCCCTTGGCGATCTTGTCCTTATAGCTGGTGGCACGTTCAAGCAAGCCCATGGGCGTCAGCGTGGTCAGGATCCACGCGAGTTCCGTCACCTCAGGCACGTCGGATTGGCGGAAGAAAACCGACTTCTTGGGGTCCAGCCCGCAGGCCAGGAAATCAAGCGCCACATCGAGGGTGTTCTTGCGGCGCTCGGCGGCGTCGAACAAGGAAGTCATCGAATGGTAGTTGGCGATGAAATAATAGGCGTCCCCCTGCTCCTGCAGTTCAATGGAGGGACGCATCATCCCGAAATAATTTCCCAGGTGCAGCGCGCCGGACGGTTGTATGCCAGATAAAATTCGCATCTTAAGCAGGATAACAAGGCTTGGGGACTGGTTCAAGATTCCTGTGAGGTGCCCGTTTTGGACCAGAACGGCGGTGCACGCCCGAATGGACGAGTGGATTACAAAGGTCATTCATTTTTCCAACCGCTATTCGCTTGACGGACCGGCAGCACTTGGTTGAGTCTCCGCTGCATGAAACAGCTCCAGTCGACCTTGGACCAGATTGTGAGTTCCTTAAAAGGGGCGTTGGGGGACAATCTTTATTCCTGCTGTGTTTACGGCAGTGCTGTTCGCGGCGATGCCATCGAGGGGGTTTCCGACATCAACCTGCTAATCCTGCTGAACGACTCGAACCCGGAGGCTCATGTGGCCATCGGCAAAGCCATCGGCAAGGATCCACAGATCGACCCGTTCATTCTCGGTCGGAAGGGGTTTGAGCGGAGCGTGCGCGCCTTTGCCCCCAAATTTGTCAGCATCCGCAGGAATTACCGCGTGGTGTTTGGCGCCGATCCGCTGAAAGAAATCAAGGTGGAGCCGGAACTGGAACGGTTTCTTTGCGAGCAGGCGCTGCGCAATCTCCGGCTGCGCCTGGCGCATGCCTTCATCACCCGCGAGCAGAGCCGCCGGTACCCATTTGTGCTCGCCCGCTGTTGCACGCCGCTGTTGCTGCGCCTGTCGGAGGTGCTGCGTTTGAACGGCCGGGAACTGGCGCGGGAAATGCCAGCCCGGATACCGATGCTGGCCCAGGAATTTGGCATTGAGGAGGCGCTCCTGCGCGACCTCGTGGCGTTCAAGAGAAACCCGCAGAAGCTTTCGGACCAGGAAATGGTCGCGTGGCACAAACGGCTGTTTCCCGCGGTCGATAAGGCGCTGGCCTGGGTCGAAGCAAAGTGGCCGGCCTGAACGGACGTTTATGATTTCCACCATGACACAAGACATCACATTGGGCGCGATGGTTGGTTTCCTCGGCTTGTTCCAAACGCTGTCAGGCCCTGACTTTCTGGTGTTTTACGGCGTCTGGTTGTTGACGCTTTGGGTAGCCGTGCTGATCCTGCGGGCCAAAGGCTTTGACATGCCGGTGACGACGCTTGGCGGGTGGGCGCTGTTTGAAGGCGTCGGCTTGCTCCGCTATATGATCGGCTCAGCCCAGGGAATGAACCGCTGGGGATTCATGATGATCATGATGGCGGTGGGGACGCTTTTCTTCATACTCCGGGCGCACCATTTTGAGAACATGGGCGGCGGGGATGGCGGGGGTTCAAGTTGCAGCAGCGGTTGCGGCGGCGGGGGTGGTTGTGGGGGCGGCTGCGGCGGATGTGGAGGGGGCTGATGCTGGGAGTTGGCCATCGCAGCCCGCTGGCTCCGTGGATTGATTCACGGCCGCCCGGTCTGGACTGTCTGGAGATCACAGCGGAGCACTTCTTCGGCCCCGCCGAGGAGCGACTGGCCTGGCTCGCGCGGGATTATCACCTATTTGTTCATGGACTTGGCTTGAGCCTCGGCACACCCGGCCCATTGGACAAGGAGCGCGTGCGCCAGTTCGCGCGGGTCAGTGAGCTTGCGAACCCGGATTGGATCAGTGAGCACATCGCCTTCACCCGGACTGCGGAAGTTGATCTTGGCCATCTTAACCCGGTTCCTCCGACGCGCGAAATGGTCCAGGTGATCGCCGACCACGCGCGCGAGGTTTCCGAACTCTGTCGCAAGCCGATCATTCTGGAAAACATCACTTCCCACATCCGGCTGGCGGGAGAATTGTCGGAAACAGAGTTCCTGAATGAACTCTGTTCCGCGGCGGATTGCGGCTTGTTGCTCGATGTCACCAACCTCTTTATCAACAGCCGCAATCACGGGTTTGACCCGCTTCATTGGCTGCACGCATTGGAACCCAGCCGCATCACCCAACTTCACATCGTTGGCTATTCGGTTGAGCACGGTCGCTTCCTGGATGGTCATGCCTGCGACATCCAGGAGGAATTGATCGAACTGGCGCAAGCCGTGGCGGAATATGCGCCCGTCAAAGCAGTGATCCTGGAACGGGACGAGCGGTTTCCCGAACCCACGGTCATGCAGGCGGAACTCCTGAAGCTGAAACGGATTTTTGAAGGAGATTGATCTCATCACGGCGTTGGGAAGGCTGCTGCGCGATGGGGCTTTGCGCGATGCATTCGCGGCCGATCCGTCCGCCATGGTCAACCGGCTTGCCGTCCGGATGGCCGACCGGGCCGCCCTGACCACGATTCCTTTCGCCGATCTCGAACTCCAGGCGAAGGTTCTTTTACGCAAGCGCTTTGATATTCTACCGCGGTTTATCCCGGCAACCTTGACCCAATTGGGAACGGAAGCATGGGCCAGATTCCAGGAATATGGGCGCAACCTTTGGCCTGAAGGCCAGCACCATGAAATCCTTGATGCTCAAGGTTTCTGTCACTATTGCAGCCGGACGATTCCGCAAGCCATTTGCCAAAGCGAGCTAAATCGCTTGAGCTTTGCCCTGGGCAACCATCGGCTCGCGCTGCACTACGTAAGGGACCTGCGCATCCGCAACCGCATGCGTCGCGGGCTCCAGATCTTTTTCCGCCTCAACGCCAACCGCTGGCGCGAAACCGTGCTCTATCCCGCCCTGTAATTTTTCCACCGCCACCGCTGTGACCGGGGAACGGAAGCGACCCGCAGCCATTACGGACATCCGATGTTGTGCACTTGAACTCTGCCTACGGCAGGAAGGTGACATACATGGTGGTGCCATTCACGAACACGGGCCGGAAATAGATGCCACCGAACTGCCAGGCAACCTGGCCGTTCACCACCACTTGCGCCGCTCCGGGTGGCAATTGGGGAACGGTCACGCCCAAAGGTGGTTGCACGACCACAAATTGCGGCCCTTGCTGGACATAAAAAGTGCCGCCGACATAATAATACGTGACATCGCCCGCCACGACCGGCACTGCTCCTTCAGGCAGTGCCGTTATTGCAGCTCCGCTGGGCGCGTAAACCTCCTGGTAACCGTTCGGCTGAGGTTGATAATAGACGCCTCCGTAGTAGTAATAGGGTGCGCCATTCACCACCACCGTCTCATAACCGAACGGCAGTGCCGTTACGAAAGAACCTGCAATAAACCCACCCCAAAAATGATGGCCCCGGTCTATGTCAATGTCCATATGCCGGGGCTCGCCGATGCGCTCGTGTCGGATCACCGGTGCCTCTGCATGGCGGATGGATCCATGCTGGTCCCGCTCAAATCCCTGATGCATCGCTTCAGGTCGGATTGCAGGTCCCGGTCGGAATCCACCTTCCGGTCGTCCGGCTCCTCGGCCCATCTCCGCTCCTCCCCCTCGTCCAGGTCCTCCTCCTTCTCGTCCGCCGCCGCCGCCGCCGTGTTGTGCGTCCAACGTCGCCAGGGACGACAATAGGACCAGTAAAGCGAGCAAGCCGGCTCTGCGCCCAAAGGCGTAATAAACCTGGGTCATGGCGCTTTCTCCTTCCGGCCCGCGGTTCTGACTTGTTCGATGGGGATTTTTGCC
>JAQGOT010000070.1 GCA_028293465.1 Pedosphaera sp.
ATAAGCAAAACGCCGTGAAGCTCCAGTGTGAAGTGATGTATTGCCCGCCAAAACGGTTCACGACACAACCAAGCAGCCGGGCGTGTTCCGCTTCCTCGGCGAACCACAGATCCACGATGGTGCGCATCTCCTCGGTGCGGCTCCGGAAGCATTCCGCGTCGTGGGCGATGAGGGAGGCGGGACCTCCGCCATCCCCCAGCCGGAATTGCTCAAGGGATTTGAGCAGGGGAGCGAACATTTGCGGAGGAATCGACATGGGGGCCGACCAATCCGGCTCGGCACGGTCAAGGCGATTGCGGTTGAAGTAAGCGATCCACCGGGCATGGTTCATGATTTTCCTCCGTGAGTTGGGTTGTTTTGGAATGCAAAGCCTTCGCGCAAAGGTTCCTCGTGCCGGTTGGCGGTCAATTTGCGAATGCCTTGCTCCACCTGGTCGATGAGGCAGTCTGGGGTTGACGTTCCGGCGGTGAGGCCGGTCGTCTGCGCGCCCACAAACCACTGGGGCCGCAAATGTTCCGGCGCCTGAACGTGGTGTACCTGGGCGCAATGCTTGCCGCAGGTCGCCACGAGCTCGCGCGTGTTGTTGCTGTTTGCGCCGCCGATCACCACCACCACATCGCATTGCCGGGCGAGCTCAACCGCCGCGCTCTGCCGCTGCTTGGTCGGCCGGCAAACCGTGTCGAGAAAGCGCACTTCGGATTCCGGGAAACGCTGGCGGATCAGTGCGACCAGGTGACGCACCCGGTCAATCGGCTGCGTGGTTTGCGCGGCAATGCCAAAGCGTGGCCGGGCCTCCAACTGCAACACATCCTCCTCGGTCAGCACGACATCGAACACCGCCAGATCATCGGTCATGCCGCGCACTTCCACGTGATCGCGTTTGCCGATTATAACGGGGTGGAATCCTTGCCCGACGAGTTCCGCCACGGCGCGATGCGCCACATGCACCAACGGACAGGTGGCTTCGAGCACGTTCAATCCCCGCTCGCGGATTCGTTTGAGCGCCACCTCCGAAGTGCCGTGCGCGGTGATCATCACCGTTTGTGTTTGCACCTCCGCGATTTGCTGCTCGATGGCGATGCCGCGGGCGCGCAGGTCCGACAGGACTTTTTCATTATGCACCAGGTCGCCGAGGATGGTGAGGGGGGCGGTCTCGGTTTGCTTTAGGGCCAGGGTGATGGCGTCGCGGACGCCAAAACACATGCCCAGGTGCTCGGCACGAATAATTTTCATACTAGATTACTTTGTGTTGCAAAGTTAAAGACCAGACGCGGTCAATTCCGTTCAACATAAAATTATTTAGGTTTGGTTTGCTGGATGATTTCCTCCAGCAAATTGATGTACGCCATGAACGCTTTCCGGCCGGCGGTCGTCAGCGCGCAGGTGGTGAGGGGACGATTGTTCTGGTACGACTTGGCCACGGAAAGGTAGCCCGCTTCCTGCAAGGTGCGGATGTGCGTGGTCACGTTGCCATCCGTCATGTTGAGGGTGTCGCGCAGTTCGGTGAACGAGAGCTCCGGCGAGGCGGCCAGGGAGGACATGATGGCCAGGCGCCCCTTCTCGTGGATGATTCGATCCAGGTTGAGAAATGGTTCCGGATTCACGCTTCGTTTTTCCGCTGTTCGGTGAAATACAGATAGATTCCATAGGCGAGTTGGACCCCACCGAAGAAAAAGCCCATGAGCACATGACCGAAATTCATCCGGGGCGCGTAGTGCGTCACCTGCAAGCCGAGAAAAATTCCGGCTCCAACCACGAGGAACAGCCACGCAAAAAGGCGGATGCCGCGTGGCATGAAAAAGCCGGCGGCGTGCAACGCGCAGCCGTAAAGGAGCATCCAGATGGTGGGCAGGAGGACGGTGCCTTCCGGATTATCGACCCAGCGGATGAATACCACGCCCACGATCATGCCCACAAACAGGGCGGGGAGCAGCGCCTGGGTTACGCGGCGGGTGGGCGGGGACCAGAATGGTTCGCTTTCCTTGAGCGCCTGCCGTCGCACCAAAACGTAATCGCCCGCGATGGCAAGCAGGCTCACCCCCATCCAATACTTCGTAAAGGCTGGCACCTTCACAATGTTCAACCAGGCGCCGATCAGCGCGGCGAGGATTCCCACCAAGCCGGTAAAGGTCATTACCGGAGCCAGCGCCCGCCGGTAGATGGCCGACCGTTCCATCAAAGTGCGAATGGCCTGGAGATTGTCCGCCGCCCAATTACTGTTCATGCCTCTACTTTGTATCGCAAAGTGAAATTGTCAAGCGTGAAACGGGGGTGGGTATTTTGCCCGTTTGTCGGCGGCAGATCAAGGGCAGGGAGAGAAAAATTGGTCGCTAAGCGGCAAGAAAAATGAACCGTCCTTTGGTTAATCGGACTCGGAGGCGGGTTCGAACGGTTCGATGAGGACTTTGCCAAGCGCATTGCGTGAGCGGAGATGGGCGAAGGCCTTCGGGGTTTCGTCCAAGGGGAAGATGCTGTCGATGACCGGCTTTAATTTTCCGGCGGCTGCCCATTCGAGCGTGGCTTGGATGTCGGCGCGGTTACGTCCGTAGCTGCCGACGAGTTTCTGTTGCTTCACGAAGAACGGCCAGAGATTGAGGGTTACCTCGCGGCCCGCCGTCGCGCCGCACGTGACCACGGTGCCGCCGCGAGCGAGGCACTCGAATGCTTTGATTAATACATCGCCGCCCACATGCTCAACGACCAGATCCACGCCGCGTTTGCCGGTGATTCTCCGCACCTCCGCCGGCCAGGCAGGGTCGTTGCTGTCCAGCACAAATTCCGCACCGAGGCTGCCCGCGAGCTGGCGTTTGGCGTCGGTGGAGCCGGTGCTGATGGCTCGTGCGCCAAGTTTCTGCGCAATTTGAATCGCCGCCGAGCCAACGCCGCTGGCACCGGCAATCACGAGCACCCAATCCCCGGGATGCACCTGGCTGCGGTTGGTGAGCATGTGCATCGCGGTGCTGCCCGCCAAAGTGAGCGCGGCGGAAGTGTCGAAATCCACGCCGGCCGGCAGCCGAACCAAGGTGCGCGTCGGGACCACGACGTGTTCCGCAAAACCACCGTCGCGCTGCACGCCCAACAGTTGGCCGCGCAGACAAAGCGATTCTTCACCGCGCCGACAAAATTCACATTCGCCGCAGAAGATATTCGATTGCACCGCCACCTCGTCGCCGGCTTGCCAGTCCCGCACGGCTGTGCCGACCTCAACGATGCGCCCCGCAATTTCGCCACCGGGCGTGCGCGGCAACTGGATGGGAACGGGCAGGGCGCCGGCCTCCAGCCAGAGGTCAAGGTGGTTCAAGCCGCACGACTGGACCTGCACCACGACCTCGTCCGGACCAGGCTTGGGGTCGGGCAAATCGCGGAGTTCAAACTGTCCCGGGGCACCATGAGCGATGAGTTGAATGGCTTTCATTCTATGGGGTTGTGGGATTGGTTAGCGCGCGGAGTTGTTGCTCGGCCTCGGGATAGCTTGGCTGCAGCTTGAGGGCTTGGTCAAAATGCATGACGGCTTGATCGCGCTGACCTGCTTTCAACAGGACCAACCCAAGTCGATAATGCGCTTTGGCCATGCTCGGATCCAATCGGAGCGCCTCCGTAAACTCGCGAATGGCCCCATCCGCCTGTCCGGCACGAGCGAGCATGATGCCCAGATTATAATGCGCCGGCGCATAGTCCGGCTTCAATCTCAGTGTCTCCCGCAACTGCGCGATGGCTTCCTCAAAATGCCCTTGAGCAAACAATGCGAGGCCCAGATTGTAGTGCGTGGGGGCGGCATCAGGTTGCAACGTCAGGGCTTGCTGATAGTGGCCGATGGCTTCCTCCGTGTGTCCCTGCGCAAAGCGCATGGCGCCGATATCGTTGTGAGCGGAAGCGTCCTTGGGGTTCAAGCTGAGGATCGTTTCAAACTCCTTGATGGCCTCATCCAAAATCCCGCGCTGATGCAGAGCGGTGCCCAGCCGATTATGCGCGAGCAAGTTGTCCGGCTTCAACCTGACCGCTTCCCGGAAGTGGCTGATGGTTTCGTCCATGCGTCCCTGGCCGAACAAGGCGTTGCCCAGATTAATGTGCGCGGCGTAATTGTCCTTCGTCACCTCGGTCGCATGACGGAACAAAGTCTCGCTATCCCGCCAATAACTTACTTGCTGCCGCGTCAGCAGAGCGCAAAGCAAAATCATTCCGGCCCCGGCCACACCGGCGGTGACCGGTCCCTGACGCCAGCGTGTCGTGAGTTCCTGCGTCCCCCAAACCAAGGCGATGAGCACGCCCAGCGACGGAATCAGCAGGTAACGATCCGCCATCGCTTGCTCCCCCACCTGGATCACGCCGATGACCGGCACCAAGGTTCCCAAGAACCAAAACCAACCCACCGGCAGATACGGCGATTCGTTCCGCCGCCAAATGGCAACCGCGCTGACACCGAGCAGCAGCAAGCCCGCCAACGCCACGATACCCACCGGCCAATGGCCCGGATGCGGATAAAAAATCGCGAGATCCACCGGGTAGAATAACTTGCCGAGGTAGCGGCAATAGGAAACCAGGGCGTTTTCCCAACGCACCGATAATGGCAAGCTGGCCATCGTGACCACGGCGCCACCATGCTTCTGCACCAGGAATGTCACCATGCTGGAAGCGGCCGCGAGCAGAAAAAACGGCACCTTTTCCCGCACCAGAGGCAGCCAGGACAGCCGCGCGTCTCGGCTTTCCGCATGCCGCGCCAGCGGCCAGTAATCCAGCAGCAGCAACACGAACGGCAGCGTCACCAACATCGGTTTTGACAGGAGGCCCAGCGTAAAGAACGCCAACGCGAGCCAATAAAAAACTTTGGCTTTCGAGTTGGATGATGTCGCGGCCGCCCCGCGGGACTCGACGGCATACCGGACATACGCACCCAGCGTCAGCAGCCAAAAAAACGTGCTCAACAGATCCTTCCGTTCGGCCACCCACGCCACGGATTCCACGCGCAGGGGATGCAGCCCAAACAGCGCCGCCACAAAAAAACTCCGCCAGACCGCGCCCGTCATCCGCCGCAGCACGAAGAAGACCAGCAGCGTATTCAACGCATGCAGCACCACGCTGGTGAGGTGGTGACCCCCAGGGTTCAGTCCAAAGAGTTCGCAATCCAGCATGTGCGACAGCCAGGTCAACGGATGCCAGTTGCTCGCCGCCACGCTGCCCCACGCCCAGCGAAAGCTTGCCCAGGTCAGACCTTGTTGCACGTGGGAGTTCGCCACCACGTATTCATTGTCGTCAAAGTTCACAAAGCCGTTGCGAACCGCCGGCAGGAACGCCCAGGCCACGAGACCGATCAGGAGCAACGCGAGGACCCAGTCCCGGCGGGCAAGTTGCCAGGTTCGCCCCGGTGCTTTCGGGTGATTACTGACTGGAACTTGAGTTTTCATCGCGGGCCGTTTCCCTCCCGGGCCCCGGTCACTTTCGCCCCGCTTGCGTACCGTTGACCGCGTCGGCAGAGCAATCCCTTGCCGCCCGAGGAGCGCGGCACCGGAAGGGGAATGCGAAAGTTGCCATTCACAACCCTATTCAACACCTGGACTGGCTTTGTATCAATAGTGCGGACTGGCAGTTTGCCGTGCCGATTGAACCCGCCTGCACCGCGAACAAGCGTTTTTGGTCCGGCGCGACCCTGCCGTTTGACTGACGCAGAAAGGAACCCTTGGGCCAACCCACCCTCAAGCTGCGCCTCTCCCGCGCGGTGGTAATTCACCTGATTTGTCAGACCTCCGGCGTGTCACCGATGATAACATTAGAGATGAAGCAACTCGATCAACCCCATGGCCGATTTCACCAGCATCGGCCCGGCAGCCCGGTTGCAACCAAAGCCTTGGGCAGATCCTTGGCGGGGATACTCCTGCTGCTGGCGTGGTTGGGCGCTGGCTGCGTCAGCCCGGTCCAAGGTCTTTATCCGGCGCCTCCCGGCCAAACCCCTAAAACGGTTTATGTGCTGCACCGTGGCCTGCACACCGGCATCATCCTTCGCACGGCGGACATTCCCCCGGGTCTCTGGCCGGAGCACAAGGCGTTTCCGCACGCGCAATACCTGGAAGTGGGCTGGGGCGACAGCCAGGCGTACCGCTTTGCCTGGAACACGCACATTGTGCTGCGGGCGCTATTTTGCTCGCAGGCCAGCGTGCTGCTGATCCACGGCTTCACCGGCCCGGTGACTGATGAATACGCCGGGATCGCCCGGGAAATCATCGCCGTGCAACTCTCCCCGGAAGGCTATGCCCGCTTGTGTGCTTACATTCAGAATGCCTATGCTCTGGACCCACAAGGCCGGCCGATCCCGCTCGCAGGCGAATCTCGCCGGGAAAACTTTTTCCTGGCCACCGGCCACTACTCGCTCCTCAACAATTGCAACAACTGGATTGCCCGGGCGCTGCGCACCGCCGGTTGTCCCATCGCCCCGCGCCGGTGTCTCCTCCCGGGCGTCCTAATGGTTGAAACCCGCCGGTTTGGCCGCGTCATCTGGTCGTACGGGCGATCCGGCAATGCGACGGCGGAGGAATCTCCAACCCGACCAGTTCCGCCACGCGTTGCCGTCCTGCCGCGCGAACTGCGCCTCCCTTATCCCGCCCTGCCTCACCTGCTGAACCGCGGCGACCGGCGGGAGAACAACTCGCCTGAACGGAAAGCCACGGCGTTGACTTTGTGTCAATGGTGAGGACACCTGTTCTTTCCATCCTCGGGACACCGGTGAACACCCCCGTGGCTTCCAAAGTGCAAGGATGTACCATAAGGATAAGGCGCTGCATAAAAGCGGAGGAAAACGGACGGTGCCAGAAACCACTCCGGTCGTGGGCCGGACTCATCCAACCGCGAACTGGAAAAAACACGGAACCCACAGTTGAAGGAGATTTTCCATGCCAACTAAAACCGCTAAGATTGTCCGCTTCCACGCTCTGGGCGGGCCTGAAGTGCTGCAAATCGACGAACTGCCGCTCCCCCAGCCGGGTAAAGGTGAAGTACGCCTTCGCGTGAAGGCAATCGGACTTAACCGCGCTGAATCCATGTTCCGGCAGGGGCAGTATCTGCAGGAGCCGGTGCTGCCCGCGAAGTTGGGTTATGAAGCGGCCGGCGTGGTGGAGGCGGTCGGCCCCGATGTGGACGCCAGTTGGGCGGGCAAAACCGTCAGCACCGTTCCGGCGTTCCTCCTGACCGATTACGGCGTGTATGGGGAGGCGGCTATTGTTCCAGAGCATGCCCTGGCCGAATACCCCCGGAACCTTTCGCCAGTCG
>JAQGOT010000101.1 GCA_028293465.1 Pedosphaera sp.
AAGGTCGGCATCCTGCCAGATGGCGATGTCGCCAGTGGCTTCCTTGATGGCACGGCGTATCGCAGCTCCTTTGCCCTGGTTTTGCGGTTGGTGGAAGAGGCGGATCTCCGGGTGCTGTCGGGCAAGTTGCTCAACGATGACCGCGGTATCGTCCTTGGAAGCATCATTGACGACGATAATCTCCTTCGTCAGGCCGCAAGCCGGGGCGGCGATGACTGCATCCAGGCAAGGACGGATCGTGGCCTCTTCGTTGTAGGCCGCGATCAAGATAGAGAGCTTCTTCTTGGTCATGGGATTAGCAATCCGAACGTTCAAGCGGTCATTCAGGCCGGTCATCACGGCTTTGTTCACGGCAGCGCCTGATTGAGCGCTTCACGGAACCCGAGTCGCACCAGGAACCAATTGACCGGGCCCGTGTCCACCCTCAAGGTCACGGGGGTCGTTTGAATGACCTTCCCATCCACCCGGGCGAGCCACTGCTCAAAGGATTCGCTGAAAACTACGGGGAATTTGTCCTCGCTCACAAGCACGTAGTGGACACCCGCAGCCTTGAAATTCGCCGTGGAGTCCGCCGCAGTGACATGGCGGAAGTGGCGTCCCCCAAATGGTCGCCAGAGCGAGGTTTCGGGGTCATCGAAAGTCACCACCCCCACCACCGAGGCATCCGCTGGCAGACAAGCACGCAGTGGCGCAAACCCGTCCCAGCGATCCCCGTAAACCGAGTAAACCGCCTGCGCCCTGTGCAACAGGCGTGCGGCATCCGGGGAGGCATAATTTGCCAGCAACGTGCGGGCTGGCCAGAGCGGCCGCGCCGGAGAAGCGATTACCAGGGTGCCCGCCAGCACGAACACGATCATCGCTGCCCCCCGCCACCAAGCCCGTCGAACGATGCCGGACTGGCCGGCTCCGATGAGAAGCAGCGGCACCATGAAGCCGTAATAGGGATTGCTCAGCCGGGCACACGTACCCCAGCCGGTTTTCGTCAGGAAAGGCAGAATGGACAGCCAGCCGGTGATCAGCACCGCCTTGATCCAGAGCGGCGTGTTCGGGGTGTTGGTGAATCCGGTCGGTTGGGGTTTTTTATGCCGGAGAGTGGCGGCCAAACTCACCAGGAGCAGTGCGGTGACGCCGAAGCCCAACCCGGCGCATTCCTCCATCTGCATTTCCGGCAGCTTGAAGAAAGCTTCGCCGGGTTCATAGGAATGCAGCATTCGTTCCTGGGTTTCCGGTGAGAACAGCCTGAGCATGGCCTCATTCCATTGGCGGGCGAGTGGAAAAACCGGTGGCGCGAGGTTTTGGAGCGAGAGGACCAGGCAGTTGTGGGGAATCCGCTGGAGCGCGTCACCGTGGCCAATAACGGTTCTTTCCGCCGCCCAGCCTGTCCAATCGCCGCAGTGACGGTAATTGAGGGTGGCCATCGGGAGAAAGGAAGCCAGGGCTGCCACCGAACAGACGACCACGGAGATCGCCGGGCGTTTGAAGAGCAACGGCAGAACCGGGAAAATGATAATCAGCCACGGGAGGGCCAAGGGAATGTTGCTGGTTTTACTGCCGGTCAGGAGCGCGACCGCGAGAATGGCCAGCCAGAGGTCGCGGTGACGGCGGGAAGCGCGTGCTCGCAGGGCCAGATCCATCGCGGCCAGCCCGAATGTGGCGCCGAACATATCATTGGCAATGCTGCCAGCCTGGAGCAGATAGCAATAGCCGGTGGGCAACAGCCACATCCAATGCCAGGCAGCGCGGCGGCGAACCCCCAACCGCGTGAGCATACTGAAAAAGAGCCCCGGCAGCAGCAGGAAGCAGGTGGTATCAATCAGGAACAGCGGGCGGTCCGACCGGAGGAGCGAGACGATCGGCGCGGCGACCCACTCGTAACCGCAGGAACGGGTGTTGAGCCGGTTAAACTGCGCATGGATCCAATGCCATTGTCCTTCCGCAAGCCAGTGCAAGAGGCGGGGCATCCGGTAGGCGAGGGCATCATAATTGACCGGGGGATGGAGGAGGCCCCCCAGAAATGCCATGGACGCAAGGATCAGAAAAGCAGCGGGAAACATTCGCGAAAACCGGCGCTTTTGTTTCCGGAAATTGAATGTCGGCAGGCTGAGCCAGCCTTGTTTCCAAAAGATTACCCCAAGCATCGCGCCGAGCAGGACCACCACCGCGTAACCGGCTGGATTGAGCTGGTGCAAAGCCGAGAGGATCCACCCGGCGCAGTTCAGAAATGCACCGAGCAGAATCCAGGCAGAAATTTGCCAGGGCGTTTTCGCGCGATTAGTTGGCATCAAAAAACGGATGGTTCATGAGGGACCAGAACTTCATCGGCAACCGCTGCGGGTCGGCGGTAGGACAAAATGCATGGCAACACCATGGGTGCTGGAATACCTGAACTCATTTCTTGCAGCCTAACGACCTCATTTGCGACGGTCAATCAAATTGCCCGGACCTGAGGTTAAGTCCCCGTGAAATCCAGCTTTTCTTTTGCGCTGGGCGGCGTACTTTAAGGCATGCCTTCATTTGATATTGTTTCCGAGGTAAACTCGATGGAAATCGAGAACGCCGTCAACCAAGCCAACAAGGAACTGGCCAACCGCTTCGATTTCAAGGGGAGCAACGCCGCCATCGTGCTGGAGAAGAATGAAATCAAGCTCAGCGCCGAAAACCAGTTCCGCGTCTCCACCTTGGTGGATATGGTTATCGGCAAGCTTGCCAAACGTCAGATCAGCCTCAAGAATGTGGATAAGGGTGAACCCGACATCTCGCCCCTGGGCCACGCCCGCCAGGTCATCAAGATCAAGCAGGGAATCGAGACGCCCATCGCCAAGGAAGTCACAAGCTTCATCCGCGACACCAAGCTCAAGGTCACCACGCAAATCCAAGGCAACGCCGTCCGTGTCACCGGCAAGAGCCGGGACGATTTGCAGTCGGTGATCGCCGCGGTGCAAAGCCACGAGTTCCCGGTCTCGCTGCAATACCAAAACTTCCGCGATTAGTTCGGGTGGGACGGGCCGGTTTGTTTTTGTGAGCCTCCCGGCGGCGGCATCGCTTCTGCTCTCCTTTTTAGCATCGAACGCCTTTTATGCAGAACGAAGCATTGATCCAACTGATTGAGGAAATGATCGAGTTGAAGATCCGCCAGCACGCCGCGGTCAGTGCTGCCGCCACGCGTTCCGACCCGCACCTGGCCCGAATCATCTCCCAAACCCACGCCGCCGACCATCGGCGGTTGGAACAGATCAAGGGCGAAATCGCCAGAGTCTTAAAGGCGAATGACTCCCCACCACCAGCGCCCACCATCACCGAGCCACCCCGTTTGCGGATGAGCGGTGGTTAATTCCTTCACCGCTTCTCGGATTTACTTCCCCTTTAAAGCTTAAGCGGACTGAGATCAAATCCCAGCCCGCTTCAAACCGTTTCGTCCTGCTCGCCGATTCCGCCCCCCGTGCCTTAATTGCCAGGGCAGGGGATGAAGGCACCGGCCGCGTAAGTCCCGATGCTGACGCCCGGAGGCAGCGAGGCGCCGGCAGGAGTGCCGATGGGGTTGGGCACATAACTTTCATTGATCACCGTCTGGATGCCCGCGCCCTTAAGATAATTGGTAACCACCGACAAACTCGCCACCGGCTGGCCGCTGAGCTGATGCGTTTCCAAAGCCCATTGCTCCTTGGCATCTTCCAACACCCGGATGTTGTTATAAATCGCGTTGAGCTGTGAGGTCTCCCGCGATTTCATATAATTGGGGATGGCGATTGCCGCCAGCAGCCCGATGATGGCGACCACGATCATGATCTCCACCAGTGTGAATCCAGCTTTTCCCGATCTTACTCTTATATTCATGAGTTTTCCTTTGTCGCAAGTTTCCGCATAGCTATAGCAACTGTCAGGCCAAGCCACCGCTCCAAGACTGGCACCGCCGTTCAATCGCATAATCAATTGCAAGTATCTGGCCAACAAATGTTAAGCTCCTTTCAAATCACCCCCTTTTTCTTGCTTCCTCCTTCAATCTCCCAGCGATCTGGATTCCCACCGCAGCCGGTGTCTCAATTCCCGCCTCCCCGTGTCTCAAATCGTGACAGTCTCCTTGTATTCCGGAACCCTGATTTCCGCGCCCGGCTTCAGCTCGCGCAACGTCTCCCCGAACGCCAGCGCCTGCGATTCCTCCCCGTGCACCACGAAGCACTTCTTGATGTCCCCGGTGATGGCCTCGACATACCGCCTCAACTCGTGCTTGTCTGCGTGACCGGAAAACGAATCCAGCGACGCAATCCGCGCCCGCACTGTCTGCGGCTCGCCAAAAATGTTCACGGTCGGTCTCCCCGACAATATCTGCGCCCCCAAGGTATGTTCCGCGCAATACCCGATGAACAGCACCAGGTTCTTCGCCTCCCCGATATGGTTCTTCAAATGATGCCGGATCCGTCCCGCCTCACACATTCCCGAAGCGCTGATGATGATTGCCGGATCCTTCAACGTGTTCAGCTTCATCGACTGCGCCAGCTCGCGGATGTAAGTCAGATTCGCCATGCCGAACGGATTCTCCTTTTCCCGCAGAAATTTGTAGATCGAATCATTGAAACATTCCGGGTGCAACCGGAACACCTCCGTCGCATTCACGCTCAGCGGACTGTCCACGAAAATCGGCACCGGCGGCACCGCCCCCGCCAGCACCAGTTGATGCAGCGTATAGACCATCTGCTGCGTCCGCCCCACCGAGAACGCCGGGATGATCACCTTGCCCTGCTGCTTCAACGTCTCGCTCACCAGCAGCGCCACCCGCTCATTCGCATTCGTCTTCGGCGCATGCTCCCGGCCGCCGTAAGTGCTCTCCACCTGCAAATAATCCACGTTCTCCACCGCCACCGGATCACGCAACACATCATCCCCGCCGCGGCCCACGTCGCCGCTGAACAGATAACGAAACTTCCGCTCCCCCTCCCGCACATCCAGCACCACCTGCGCCGAGCCCAGGATATGCCCCGCATCCCGGAACGTCACCGTCACCCCGTCCGCCACCAGGATTGGCCGGTCATAATTCAGCGCCACGAACTGCCGCACCGCCTTCTCCGCATCTGCCGCCGTGTACAGCGGTTCCACCGGCGGTAAACCTTTCTTCCCCCGCTGCCGCGACACAAACTCCGCATCCGCCCGTTGGATCTCCGCCGAATCCTCCAGCATGATCGCCGCCAGGTCCCGCGTCGCGAACGTGCAATAAATGCTCCCCTCGAAACCTTGCCGGCACAAGTTCGGCAGATTCCCGCAGTGATCAATATGCGCATGGCTCAGCACCACCGCATCGATCGTTTTCGGATCAAACGGAAAGCAGCAATTCCGCTCCCGGCTCTCCTCCCGCCGCCCCTGGAACAACCCGCACTCCAGCAACAATCGCTGGCCATTGACTTCGAACAAGTACATCGAACCCGTCGTCGTGCGCGTCGCGCCCAGAAACTGGATTTGCATCCCCCCAGCATGCGTATCCCCCTCCGAAAGTCAAATTACGAATCCCGCCTCCATCATCCGTCCCCTCTCATTAACCCCGTCGCTTTAGCGCGGGGGGCGCGATCATCAATCTGAGGCCTACTGTTTTTAAAAGTTTCCCCCGAAGGACTAGGACGCGTCCATGATGA
>JAQGOT010000107.1 GCA_028293465.1 Pedosphaera sp.
TCGGGGAACGAGGGATTCAGAATGACATCCGCATACAGGTTCAACGCGGGGTCAAGCACCGGGGTGAGGGTCGAGAGAGAGACGCTTGAACTATCCAGGTCCGATCCGGTGCTGATGCTCGCACCCAAGGAAGCGAGCTCATCGCTGATTTCCAATGCGCTTCGTTTGGTGGTGCCTTCATCCAACATGCCCATTGCCAGCCGCGCCGTGCCGGGCGTGGCGGATTGATCGGAGGCGAACCCGGCATCGACCAGCAGGTTCAAGTTCACCACCGGCGTGGAATGGCGCTCGGCCAGGACGACTTTGAGACCGTTGGCCAGGGTCGTGCGTTGGAAGGCGGGGAATTTCACCTCGGGCGCTTCGCTCGGGGTGGGGAGCTTGGTGCGGTCCGCCGATTCGGTGGACGGCTGGAATTTCGGATAGGGAAGAACCTCCAAAATGTAAACGTCGTCGGTCAGCCAGCGCTTGGCGGCACTTTGCACATCCTGGGCCGTGGCGTTGCGGACATAATTCAACGTGGTCTGATAGAAATCCGGGCTGCCGTGGAACACCTCGTTCATCGCGAGGATGTCGGACTTGCCGCCAAAGCCGCCGATGCGCTCAATCCCGCGCACGAAGCCGGCGATGCCCGCAACCTTCACGCGCTCCAATTCCTTGGCGGTCGGGCCATGGGCCAGAAACCGCGCCACTTCCTCGTTGATCGCTTTTTCAATTTTGGCCAGGTCAACGCCGGGGCGGGCCGTGGCGACAATGCCGAAATGACCGCTGATTTCACTGGGATTCACATAGGCGGAAACGTCGGTGGCGATTTGTTCGTCGTACACGAGGCGTTTGTAGAGCCGCGAGGTTTTGCCGGAGGAGAGCACGTCGCTGGCCAGGTCGAGGTAGCTGGTGTCGGCTTCGCCGTACGGCGGGATGTTCCAGATCTTGTACAGACGAGCTTGGGGAACGCGGTCGGACACCGTCTGGCGGCGGGTGCCGGGAATTTTGGGAACCCACTTGTCGTATTTGGCAACGGGCGGGCCGGCGGGAATATCACCGAAATAAAGCTCGGCCTTCTTCAAGGCGGTCTCAGCATCAATATCACCCGCGATGACCAGGACGGCGTTCGCCGCGCCATAATAGGTCTTGAACCAGGTCTTAACATCGTCGAGCGAAGCGGCATTCAAATCCTCCATCGAGCCGATCACGGTCCAGGAGTAAGGATGTCCCACTGGCGCGGTGCCTTTGGTGATCAACTCGCGCGTCACGCCGTAAGGCTGGTTTTCGCCCTGGCGCTTTTCGTTTTGCACCACGCCCCGCTGCTCATCGAGCTTCGCCTGATCGAGGGTGCCGAGCAAATGGCCCATGCGGTCTGATTCCATCCACAACGCCACGTCCACCGCGCTCTTGGGCACGTTTTGAAAATAATCTGTGCGGTCTTCGCTCGTGGTGCCGTTCAGATCGGTGGCCCCGATGCGTTCCATCGCCTGGAAATAGTCGTCGTTGAAATGCTCGCTCCCGTTGAACATGAGATGTTCGAACAGGTGGGCAAAACCGGTCTTGCCCGGTTTCTCATTCTTGGAGCCGACATGATACCAGACATTGACCGCCACGATGGGCGCTTTGTGGTCCTCGTGCACAATGACCGTCAGCCCGTTCTTGAGCACGAACTTTTTGTAGAGGATGTCGATCTTCAAGTCCGTGATGCTGTCGGCCGCGCGGGCGGAAGGGAGCAGCAGCACGAGGCCCAATCCCAGGGTGGAAACGATGGTTTTTAGCATAATGTTGAATTTCGATTTCTTAGAACGAGCACTTTGGAGAACAACGAACGAACGGAGAGAACCGGGCTTCCGGCAAGCTCCTCACGAATGTCCACTATAGTGACCAAAAGTCCGTTAAATTGCAAGCGGTTCTGCGGACCTGCAGCGGGGCTCGAGGTCACGCCGGTTTGCCCGCAGAATCATTCACTGGAATGAACACCATAAACTCCGAGCCTTGATCCGGTTGGCTGACAACCTGCACCCGGCCTTGGTGCGCATGCACGATGGCCCGCACCAGGCTCAAACCCAGCCCCAGACCCCGTTGCGACCGGCTCTTGTCGCCCCGGTACAAGCGGTCCCAGATCCGCTCCTGCTCCTCGGCGGGGATGCCCATGCCGGTATCGCGGAAGCGCACCACCAGGTGCGAATTCTCGCGCCGGACTTGCACTGTGACCGTGCCGCCTTCGCCCGTGTATTTGATCGCGTTGTCGAGCAGATTGGCAAACACCTGTCGCATCCGGATTGGATCAACCGAACCCTCGCACGGTTCAGAAAAATCCGTGGTCACCGTGATTTTCTTTTCCTCGGCCACGTATTGATAGAGCTCGATGACCTCCCTCAGCAGCGAGCAGAAGTCCACGCGCGCCAGGGCAAGCTTCATCGCGCCGGCCTCAGCCTCGGCCACGTCCATCAACGTTTGGAGGATGGTCAGGACGCGATCCGATTCTTCCACGCAATCGGCCAAGGCCTCGTGCGCACCCTCGGCGCCCGGTTGAGCGCGCAGGGCGGCCTCGGCCGTGCCGCGCAAGCGGGTGAGGGGAGTCCGCAAATCGTGGGCGACGTTATCCAGCGACTCGCGCATGCCTTTGATCAAGGCCTGATTTTTGTCGAGCATGCGATTGAACAACCGCGCAAGTTCATCCAGCTCGTCATCTGACTGACGCACCGGCACGCGCGCATCCAACTTCCCGGTGTCGATGATGGAGCGGGCGGTGCTGACGACCTGCCGGACCGGTTGCATGGCGCGATGCGCCAGGAACGCCCCGCCGATAAATCCTAAAACCACGATGGGCGTCATCACCGCAAAAAAGATGCGGCGAAACGGCTGCAGCACCGCTTCGCGACTGTTCGTGCTGCGGCCGACCTGCAACCAGGAGCCATCGTATAACTGGGAGGAGGCCAGCACGAGATCCCGTTCCTCGTCCTTGGGAATGCGCAGATAGAACGGATGCACGGCGTAGCCGCCGACGTCCACGATCCTGGGGTCGAAGGTCAGCCAATCCGGCGGCGCGGACAACAGCACAACGCTTTTGAGCGGACTGATCCAGCGCACAAAGAAAGGTTTCTCCTGCTGGGAATCGCGGGAGGTGTTGATGCGGCCGCGGAGCGACGGCACGCCGCCGGCTTCATAGAAGGTGGAGTATTCCTTCAGCTTGGCTTCGACGACTTCCCGATCTTTCCGCTCAATGGCCACCGCCAGCAGGAGATAGAGAAACACGAAGAGCGCGCAGGCGCTGACAATAAAGATCGATGCATACCAAAAATTCAGCCGGAAGCTGATGGTGCGGCCGAAACGGTTAAGCAGGTTTGAGAACATAGCCTACTCCGCGGATCGTGTGGACCAGCTCCTTGCCCTTGTCGATTTTGTGCCGCAGCCGGTGGACGAGCACATCCACAACGTTCGTCTGGGGATCGAAACTGTAATCCCAGATATGCTCGAGGATCATGGTCTTGGTCACCACCCGGCCGGCATGACGCATCAGGTATTCGAGCAATGCAAACTCACGCGATTGCAGCTCGATTTTTTCACCGGCCCGGGTCACCTCCCGGGTAAGCAGATCCAGTTGCAAATCGCCCACCGTCAGGCGGGTGGGTTCGCTGGCATGGGTGGCGCGGCGGATCAAAGCCTGCACGCGCGCCAGCAACTCGGAAAAGGCGAACGGCTTGGTGACATAATCATCACCCCCCGCCTGCAATCCTTTGACGCGATCGTCCACCGAGGCCTTGGCGCTGAGAAAGATGACGGGCAGCTTGAGCCCCTGCTGACGCAACTTTTGCACGAGCGTGAGGCCGTCGAGTTTGGGCAGCATGATGTCGATGATGGCGGCATCGTAGGCGGTGGTGGTGGCCAGCAGGTGGGCTTCCTCGCCGTCAGGACAGCGGTCCACCGCAAAGCCGCTTTGCTTGAGGCCGTTGACCACAAA
>JAQGOT010000125.1 GCA_028293465.1 Pedosphaera sp.
ACCACCTCGGCCTGCCCATCCACGCTGGGCGCAAGATACCCTCCTTTCATGGCGCCATCATTGTTCACCGCCGAACCGCGGATGATCGCCATGATCGAATCGCCGTCACGCAATGCCTCCTCCAAGCGCTTCAACACCACCACCCCGACACCATTGCCGAACACCGTGCCTGTCGCCTTCGCACAAAGCGCACGACAGTGCCCATCGGGGGAGAGGACTTCTCCTTCGCGATACATATAACCCTGGTCCTGCGGCAGGAGAATGGTCACCCCGCCCGCTAACGCCACGTCGCATTCACCCATGAGCAGGCTTTGGCAGGCCAGGTGAATGGCCACGAGCGAGGTGGAACAGGCGGTTTGCACGTTAAGGCTCGGCCCCTTTAGATCGAATTCGTACGACACCCGCGTGGCCAGAAAATCCTTGTCGTTGCCGGTATGCCGGAGCAGGAATTCCCCCACGGATTCCATCAGGGCGCGATTGGGCAGCAAGTGGTAGGTGAGATAGGAGACACGCCCGCTGCCACCGAACACGCCGATGGCCCCGGGATAGGTCTCCGGATCACACCCGGCATGCTCCAACGCCTCCCAGGCACATTCCAAGAACTGGCGATGCTGTGGATCCATGATCGAAGCGTCGCGCGGGCTAAGCCCAAAAAAGCCTGCGTCGAACTGCTCCATGCCCTCCAAAACCGGATAGGCTTTCACAAAATTTGGATCCCGCAGCCAGGCTGAGGGCACCCCGGACCGCTTCAATTCCTCATCCGTAAAAAATTTGATCGACTCAATTCCATGACGCAGGTTCTGCCAAAACGTGTCCACATTTTTGGCCCCGGGAAAACGGCCGGCCATGCCGACAACAGCCACGTTATAATGTTTGGACGCTTGGTTTGTGTTGGAGACGCTCATAATTCATTCGGTTGTTTATTGGTTTGTTACACCTCGCAAGCCGCCTGGTCCGGAGTGGAACAAGCTTGCGCTGTCTCTGAGAAAAAGGATTTCGGAGCGTTTCTTTCTGTTCTTTATCCGCGGTCTGTCGCCCTCCCTGCGCCGGCTTGAGGCCTGCGACTGCGTGGCCGAACAGGCCACGGAACCTGCTTCCGGAACCGGGCTCGATCAAAGCCGTTCATTGCAACCCGAGACGTCAATGTCCGCTGGTTTAGGGAGCGCGCCAGCGCATGAATGGTGGGGTGCTGGTATAGTTGTACGATGGAAAAGCTCTTGTCCAACGCGCTCCGCACCTGCGACACAACCTGCATGGCCAGCAGCGAATGCCCCCCCCGTTCAAAAAAATTGTCATGGATGCCAACCTCTTTGCACCCGAGCACATCCAGCCAGATTTGCGCCAGCTTTTTTTCAACGGCGGAACGCGGCGGCACCGCGGCACTTTCCGACTGCAATCCTGTTTCCGGAGCCGGCAAGGCGTTGCGGTTGATTTTCCCATTTGGGGTCAGGGGCAAGGCATTCAGCAGCAGGAAGAATGCGGGCAGCATGTAGTCGGGCAACTTCTGTTTCAGATACTCCCTCAGGCTGTGGAGAGCCGGGGCCGAGCCTGCCACCGGAACCACATAGGCCACCAAACGGACATCGCGCGGAGTGACTGCGCAAGCAGCAACGACACATTCCTTGACGCCAGCATGCTGGCGCAACGCAGCTTCAATTTCTCCCAGTTCGATGCGGAAGCCGCGCAACTTTACCTGTTGATCCAGGCGCCCCAGGAACTCGATCGCGCCATCAGCCAGGTAACGAGCCCGGTCTCCAGTTCGGTAAAGGCGCGCACCTGATCCTGCCTTGAACGGATGCGGAATAAATTTTTCAACGGTCAGTTCGTTGCGCTTTAAATAGCCCCTGGCTACGCCTGCGCCGCCGATGAATAGTTCCCCCGGCACCCCGATGGGCAGCGGCTGCAAATGCCGATCCAAAATGTAGATTTCCGTATTGGCGATGGGTCGGCCAATAGGAATCCGGCGCGCCCGCTTGTCCACCTTGTGCACGGTGGACCAGACGGTTGTTTCAGTGGGACCATACATGTTCAGAATCTCGCCTGACGTGTCTATCTGCTGCAGGAGTTCCGGCGAAAGCGCTTCACCGCCTAAAAGCAGTTTCCGCAAGGAACCAAGTGTTTGCCGCGCCTCGCCATCCCGGGTCAGCATCTCTGCCATGGAGGGAGTGCACTGCAGATGCGTGATCCGGTGCCGGGTAATCTGGTGAGCCACGGCACTTGCGAGGTTTTCCTCGCGCCGCTGCAGGACCACTTTGAAACCGCGCGCCAGTGTCCAAAACTGTTCGAGTACGGAAATATCGAACGAGATGCTGGTCACGGCCAGCCATACTCCTGGCTCCTTCCCCAAATGCTGGTCCATCCCGGCAAAGAAATTGAGAATATTGCGGTGGGTGACCATGACCCCTTTGGGCTGGCCGGTAGAACCCGATGTGTAAAGCACGTAAGCCAAGTTATCGGGTGCTGCTTTACAGGCAATTTCCGGAGCCTGCGGATCGTCAATGGCAGCCCTGGTCGTACCGTCATCAAGGCAGACGACCGTGGTTTTGCTGCTGGCAAACGTAACTGCCAGCTTCTGTTGCGTTAGCAGAACCCGTGCTTGGGCATCCTCCAGCATAAAGGCCAACCGCTCCTTCGGATACCCCGGATCAAGCGGAACGTAAGCACCGCCGGCTTTGAGCACGCCGAGCAGGGCGACCACCATCTCAAGTGACACGTCCAGGCACACCCCCACCAGCACTTCCGGGCCAACCTCGAGTCTTTGCAGGTACCGGGCCAACTGGCTGGCGCGCTCATTTAATTCCTGATAGGTGATCTGCTCGTCGCCACACACCAGGGCTACGGCGGCAGGTGTGGCGAACGCCCGGGCTTCGATGGCCTCATGAAAACAACAGTCAGTCGGATAGTCCTGCTCGGTGCGATTCCATTCCACCAAAAGCTGACGGCGTTCGGCTTCTGGCAGCAAGGGCAATAAACTGAGCTTTTGATGCGGATTTGCTGCCATGCCGCCCAGCAAGGTTTCCAAATGCGCCCCCAGACGCGCCACCACGCCCGGCTCCAAACGCCGCTGATCATAAGAGATTTTGAACAACAGCTCCGCTTCCCCATAGGCAAAGAGCGTCAGTGGAAAATTGGTTTGATCGATCACCTGGAAATGCCGGTTCAGCCAGGCGCCTCCTTGAGCACGCAACCCCGAATCCAAAGTCGCCCGTTCAAACACCAGGACGCTTTCAAAGAGCGGAGCCCCATTCGGTACCTGGCTCCACTGCTGAATCTGGCTTAACGGGGTATGCTCATGATCCCGGATGCTCAACTGTTGCCCGCGCAATTCCTGAAGCCACGGCAGCAAAGCGGTTTCCGGCTCCAGCCGCGCTCGGAATGGAAGCGTATTGATAAACAGGCCGATCATCGAATCGGCTCCCTCAACAATGGACTTCCGGCCTGCGCGCGTAACTCCAAAGACCACATCTTCTTCGCCGCTGTACCGGCTGAGCAACAGGGCCCAGCCTCCTTGCACCAGCGTGTTCAACGTTAACTGATGACGGGCGGCCAATCGCTCCAGTTCGGTCGTCAGCGGTCTGGAAAGCCGCAGGAATTGCTCCCCGTAATCCACCGCCTCGGTACTGGCGGCGGCACTTGTCATCGAGTCCACGACCAGTGGCGTCGGGGCTGTGAAGCCTTGGAGCAGTGGCCGCCAGTAACTCTCGCTTTTTGAAAAATGCTGGCGCTCCAGCCATTCAATGTATTCACGATAGGACCGAACGGAGGGTAACTCCGGCTCACGGCCCTGCCGTAACGCTTCGTAAATCGAAAAAACCTCCCTTATGACCAACGAAAACGAACGCCCGTCAAGCAGAGCATGCTCAAATGTCCAAATTAGACGGAACTGATTCCGGCCTAATCGACATAAGACCAATCGCATTAACGGGGGGATTGCATGATCAAAACCGCGGCGGCGCTCGGCCAGCAGCAATCCCTGCACCCGGGAAGTCTGCTCCGTGCTTGAGAAATCGCGCCAGTCGTTGTGCTCGAAAGGAAACGGAACCTCCCGATGAACCGTTTGTAATGGCGTTTTAAGCCCTTCCCAATGAAAGCTGGTTCGGAAACCTTTATGGCGTGAAATGATCCGCCGCCAAGCCTCTTCAAAAATGGAAGCTTCCAGATCCTCCTGCAGTTCAAAAACAATCTGCTCTATGTTTACTCCCGAGTGCGCTGCGAGCAAACTGCTAAACAACATGCCTTGCTGCATTGGGGCAAGCATATACGTCTCCTCGGATGGCTCCTCTCGGGAATACATATTTGGCCGCAGCTTAATCGTCCAATGAGGCTGGGTGTAGTGGGGATTGCCCGTAGAGCGTAGTAGGTAGCCAGGAGACTAAAACGGGGTTTTCTACAGATTGCCCCGCAGAGCGCGCGTGGTGCCTTTCTCGCTTGATTAGATTCAACACCTTTAAACCCGGGTTTCGTGCAAGGCAGTTCCTACCGAGACCGAGGGGGCTTTATAGGGTTTAACGCTGGATCGTGGGCCGGTCCTTTTCGGCGAACTGCTCGAGTCAGAAACCTGCCAGTCCACCGTATCTACTCGCCGAGTACTCTGTTGTACATGCTCTGGCGTTTCTTCCCATTAAAGAGCGATTTTTGGCTCCTTGCTTGAGAAAACCGACGGGTGAACACCGACCCTCGCCTTAAATAAATAACGCCATGTGCAACTTTCCGAGGGTCATTCTAAACTCCGGCCCCATAGTGACTTACGGAGGTAGGCAACTTGCCGTCGGATCCGGCCACAATTCCGCTTCCTGTTTTGCAAGGGCTTACGACGAAAAGTTGCAAATGGCATTAAATAGGACGGGCCGAAACGAGGGCACCATTCCCTCACCCGCTCCACGCCTGCCGCGTCGTATCTGGGTAGGAAACTTGGAATTCGAGTGGGTGATTTCCACCCACGAAACGACTATGCCCTTGCAGAGGGAGGCGTGGTGTGTTGTAGTCACCCGTAACACGGTGGAGGATGGAACTGCCTCGTATGAACGGAAGAATCAGAAGAACCCTGCGGCTTGCCCGGCTTCGTTGCGCATGCCTTTTTGCTTTTCTGCTCGGCGGAGGGGCTGCTTTGGCCCAAACAAACTTATTTACGCCGGTGGATAGCGGGCTGCCGGCAATCCAGCAGCCGCATGCGGCATGGGGTGACTTTGATAATGACGGTTACCCGGACTTGGCGATTACCGGCTTTCTCAACGGGGGGGCGGTCGCCCTGGTCTTTCATAACAATCACAATGGCACGTTCACGGATGCCAACGCCGGGCTGCAATCATACAACGGAGGCAAGCCTTCATGGGGTGATTTCAACCGTGATGGTTTTCTCGACCTGCTGATCGCCGACAGCACGAATCGGCTGTATTTAAACAACGGCAACGGGACGTTCACACCCACGCCTTCTGCTCTGCCTATGGATACTTGGAAAAATGAGGCAGCCTGGGGGGATTACGACAATGACGGCCATCTCGACGTCTTTTCCACGGGGGCGGGCCTGTTCCGGAACAATACGGACGGCACGTTCACCAACGTCCCAGGACCGGTACCGCCGCTGATGTACGGCTCCATTGACTGGGGAGATTTCGACAACGACGGGGATCTGGACAGGGTTATAACGGGTCGCGCCAGCAACGGTCGCTCAAGCGAGCCCCACATCTGCAAGGTATATCGAAACGATGGTCCAGCAGGCTTTGTCCAGGTGGCGGCTTTTACGGGGATCTACCTGGCGTCAGCCCTTTGGGGTGATTACGACAACGACGGATACCTGGACCTGCTCGTCATCGGCGGGATTGGGGATGTCGGACAATTGGCGAAGATTTATCACAATAACGGCAATCAAACTTTTACGGACATCAATGCCGGGTTAACGCCGGTTACCTTCGGCAGCGCGGCGTGGGGCGATTTCGATAATGACGGTTACCTTGACGCGATCATAACGGGCCAGGGCACGAACTCGGTGAGCGTCACGGCTCTCTACCGCAATAATCATGATAACACGTTCAGCCTCGTGCCTGCGGGGTTGACGAACGTTGTAAACAGTTTTGTTTCATGGGCCGACGTGGATCAGGACGGCGACCTTGATCTTTTGGTGGGGGGATACGCCACGCCCTGGGCCACTCCGGTGCTGCAGCTCTACCGCAACAACTCGATCAGCAACACCCCGCCGCTCGATCCGGAGGCGTTGCCGGCAACCTTTCTGACCAACGGGGATGTGGCGCTTCGATGGGCTGCGCCGGCGGACGCTCAGACTCCCACGACCGGGCTTGATTACAATCTGCGGCTGGGAACATCACCCGGCGGCATTGACGTAATCGCGCCGCAGGCC
>JAQGOT010000143.1 GCA_028293465.1 Pedosphaera sp.
CTGATCGCAGCGAACTCCTCCACCATCCTGACCCACCTCAACTGGGGATCCTCCTACCTGGTGCATGACTTTTACCGGCGCTTTATCGCTCCGGCGGCCAGTGAGCGGCATTACGTCAACGTGGGCCGCGGTTGCACCGTGGTGCTCTATGTGGTGGCGGCGTTGTTGAGCCTGGTGTTGACTTCGGCGCAAGAGGCGTTTGAGGTGCTCATCAGCATCGGCGCGGGGACGGGCTTGCTGTATCTGCTCCGGTGGTTCTGGTGGCGGATCAACGCGTGGTGTGAGGTGGTGGCGATGGTCAGCTCCTTCACCATTTCGGTGGTGTTCTTTGTGCTGAAGAAGAACGGGCACGAACTGCCCTTCGCCCACACGGTGCTTTACTCGGTGGCGTTTACGACGGTGTGCTGGCTGGTGACGGCGTACCTGGGTGCGCCCACGAGCCGGGAATGCCTGATTGCTTTTTACCGGAAGGTCCATCCAGCGGGACCGGGCTGGACGAAGATCCGCCTTGAAGCCGGTGTGAGCGAAGCCGAGGCCGCCCGACATGGTGATCACATGGGGCTGGCGACGCTCGGTTGGATCTCGGGTTGTCTCACCATCTGGTCCTCGCTGTTTGCCATTGGCAACTTCCTTTACAGCCGCACCACCACGGCGCTGATGCTCACCGGGGTTTTCATCGTAAGCGGATCGGTCCTGCTTTACGTAGTCAACCATTTGTGGTCCGGCGGGGAGGATGTCAGGAGCCAGCAAAAACCGCTGGGCGCGATGGATTCAGTGGTCGATAAACATTGAGCGATAATCAGAAAGCACCCGCACGCCTCAACCCAAGGATGCCGGGAACGAAGACAAATGAACTATAAAATCATGTCCTGGCTCGTTGGCATCGTCCTCGCCCTTTCGGGGGCGACCGGTTTCGCCGGGGAAGCGAGCGTCCCGGCTATTATTCCGATGCCGCAAAAATTGGAGCGGCACGAAGGCGTTTTTGAATTCCGGACCGGGACGCGGATCCTAGGCCTGCGGGTGGAGTCGGGCACGAAGATTGTGGCGGACGTAGATTCCAACGCAGCCGGCCATTACCTGGCCGCACAATTGCGCAGGTCGACGGGACACCGAGTTCAGGTCCGCGCGATGGAGCCGGGCGGGGCGGTGAAAGGCGATATCCTGCTGACCACACAAGGCGCGAACCCAGCCTTGGGTCCTGAAGGATATGAACTCAGCGTGGCTCCCGATGCGGTCGTGATCCGAGCTCCAAATGGAGGCGGCTTGTTTTATGGAGTGCAATCGCTGCTGCAATTGTTGCCGCCCGAGGTGTTCGCGGCGAAGCCGGTCCCGGACGTAAAGTGGACCATTCCCTGCGTGCAGATTGAGGATCAACCGCGGTTCAAATGGCGCGGTTTGATGCTGGATGTCAGTCGCCACTTTTTCAACAAAGAGGAGGTTAAAAAAGTTCTGGACGCGATGGCGGTGCATAAAATGAATGTGCTCCACTGGCACCTCGTCGATGACCAGGGCTGGCGCATCGAAATCAAAAAATACCCGCGCCTGACAGAAGTCGGCGGATGGCGGAAGGAGATCGGGTTCAAGCTTGATCCAAAAGCCAGCAAGGCGTATGGCGCGGACGGACGCTACGGCGGGTACTATACGCAGGCTGAGATTCGCGAGGTCGTGGCGTATGCCCAGGCGCGGAACATCACCGTTGTTCCGGAGATTGAAATGCCGGGTCACTCCACGGCGGCACTGATGGCGTATCCACAATTTAGCTGCACGGGTGGATCGTTCACGACCGATTTACCGGGTGGAGTCTTCAACGGAGTCTATTGCGCGGGCAGCGAACAGGCATTGGCTTTTGTGCAGGATATATTGACGGAGGTTTGTGAACTTTTCCCGGGCAAATACATCCATATCGGCGGGGACGAGGTGCCGACGGATAATTGGAAGGATTGCGCAAAGTGCCAGGCCCGAGTCCGGCAGGAAGGATTGAAGAGCGACAAGGAACTCGAGAGTTACTTCATCCGGCGCATCGAAAAGTGTGTGAAGGCCCACGGGCACAACCTGATTGGCTGGAGTGAAATCCGGGAAGGCGGGCTCGCGCAAAGCGCCGCGATTATGGATTGGATTGGTGGCGCAGTCGAGGCGGCGAGTGAGGGGCATGACGTGGTGATGACGCCGCTGGCGGAGTGTTATTTCGACCATTACCAATCCACGAATCAGGCTCGTGAGCCGTACGCCATCGGTGGTTATCTGCCGCTTCACGCGGTGTATGATTTCGAGCCGATGCCGGCAAAGCTGGAATCGCAATATCAGGGGCATATCCTTGGCACCCAGGCGAATGTGTGGACGGAATACATGCCTTCACTCAAGCATGTGGAGTATATGATATTCCCCCGGTTGTGCGCGCTTTCCGAAGTCGCCTGGTCTTCCAAAGCCGCGCGTAATTGGGATGATTTCATGAAACGGTTGCCGGCCGATTGCCGACGGCTCGACCAACTGGGCGTCAATTACCGTCACGACATGACGGACATCGGTAACGCGCTCCCCACCAAGTGACGCTGCGGAAAAACCGGGCGAGGGGTATTATCGGGCAGCTTCTTTGCCCGGGCGTGTAGGACAGTTGCCGACCTGAAAACCAGCGCACGGCTGATTTTGCCGGACCAAGGACCCGGTAAGGATGATGACAGGCAATGGGCCGAGCGTTCGCAGGGCGATTGCCTAGGGGAAGGCCGGTGGCTTAACTATTTTGACCACCGGCTTTTTATTTTTCCAATGTCTCGGCGCGGGTGCGGAAATGATGGTCGGCGGTCTCACGCCGCGCCTCAAAAGTAACTGTTACCCGAGCAGGGGCCGGAATGGTTCCGGTTGCCTCAAAAGCCCTGTTACCCTAACCCGCTGCGTTGCGGGCAAGCCTTCCTAAAGACTACCCCTGGCGTCAAG
>JAQGOT010000151.1 GCA_028293465.1 Pedosphaera sp.
TGAAGGGAGGGAGACTAGGATTATGAGTAAGATTAAGAAGGGACAAGGAATGCGGGTTTTGCTTGCCGGGGTGAGGAAGGAGGGCATATTATGTTTTCTTAAGGTTTCCGGGTTTGGGAACGTTGCGCGTGTAGCTCAATTGGATAGAGTGGCGCCCTCCGAAGGCGAAGGTTGTGGGTTCAACTCCCGCCACGCGCACCACTTTTGGCCGCTCGCATGGGGCGATGGATCAACGAACGTCGGGAGAAATAATCGGTTATTTATGAAATCTGCGATTCCATGGGTTTGTGTCTTGGCGCTGTTGGGCGGGGTTTATTTCTTGTATTCCGCCGGCAAAACCAAGGAGGCTGAGTTGGTGCAGCTTCGGCAGCAGGCGGATGAACTGGCCAAAGTGCGGGCTGAAAATGAGGATTTGAAGAAGCTTACGGCGCAGGTGGATGAGGTGGTGCGGCTGCGGAAGGATAATGAGGATTTGTTGCGGCTGCGGAATGAGGTGAAACAGTTGCGGGACCAGGGGAAGGAGCTGACGGGGAAGCTGCAGGTGGCGCAGTCGCAAGGGGCTCAAGTGCAATTGCAACAACAGGAGTTGTCGAAAATCGCGTTGGAGAACCAGGCGTTGCGGACGCAGACCCAGCAATTTCAACAGGCGAACGCGCAGAACCATGCGAATGCCTGCATTAATAATCTGCGTCAGATCGATGGGGCCAAACAGCAATGGGCGCTGGAACACACGAAACAGCCGAACGCCATCCCCACGCTGGCGGACATCCAGCCCTACTTGGCGAACAAAGGGGCGGGGATGATTTGTCCGGCCGGAGGCAGTTACACGCTCAATTCCCTGCAAGCGGCGCCGTCGTGCAGTGTTCCCGGGCATGTCATCCAATAGAGCGGTGGCGCAGGTGTTTTACGATGATTTCCGGGGTTGGCCGATGGCCAATCATTGGTGGTAAAATACCCCAAAACTTCTTTTTTTTCGGCCTCGCTTTTTGGCGGACACGCAATACAGTTTCCAAGAACGAATGAATACGACTCTAGAGGAAAATCTATCGGGCATTGCGAACCAATTGCGAATTGACTCCATTGAAGCCACCACGGCTGCGGGGAGCGGACATCCGAGTTCCTGCCTCTCGGCAGCGGATATTGTGGCCGCGCTCTTTTTCGGGCACATGCGGTATGACCCAAAGAATCCGAAGTATGCCAACAACGACCGCTTCATTCTTTCCAAGGGCCATGCGGCTCCTCTGCTTTATTCGGCTTGGGCGGAAGCCGGGCTGTTTCCCCGCGAGCATCTGAAGACGTTGCGCCGGCTGGACAGTGATCTGGAAGGGCATCCGACACCGCGGTTGTCGTTCGTCGATGTGGCCACCGGTTCGCTGGGGCAGGGTTTGAGCGTGGGCGTGGGCATGGCGTTGTGCGCCCGGTTGGATAAGCTGGATTACCGCACGTATGTTTTGATGGGTGACGGCGAATGCGCCGAGGGATCGGTTTGGGAAGCGGCCTCGCTGGCGGGCGTCAATGAACTGAGCAATTTGGTGGCGATTGTGGATTGCAACCGGCTGGGGCAAAGCCAGGCGACGGCGTTTGGCTGGGACACGGATACGTATCGCCGGCGGTTCGAGGCGTTCAATTGGCGGACGGAAGTGATCGACGGGCATGACATGGAGGAAATTTTGGAAGTGCTCGGGGCGGCGGGTTTGGGCAATCAACCGCTGGCGATCATTGCGAAGACGGAGAAGGGACACGGGGTTTCTTTCATAGCCGACAAGGACGGCTGGCATGGCAAGGCGTTGTCGAAGGATGAAGCCGCCAAGGCGATCGCCGAACTGGAACCGAAGGCGAAGTCCGGCCTGGCCGAGCCGATTCCGGCGCCGAGCGAATTGCCGTTGCCGAAGAATGAAGCGCCCGCGAGTTATCCCGCGCCGAACTACAAGATTGGTGATTTGGTGGCGACGCGCGAAGCGTACGGCACCGCGTTGCTGCGGATGGGCGAGGTGGATGAGCGCATTGTGGCGCTGGATGGGGACACGAAGAATTCGACCTACGCCGACAAGTTTTTCAAGAAGTTTCCGGAACGTTCCACGGAATGTTTCATCGCCGAACAGAACATGGTGGGTGTGGCGACGGGTTTCGGCACGCGGGGCAAGGTTCCGTTTGCCTCGACGTTTGCGTGTTTCCTGAGCCGTGCTTATGACCAAATCCGCATGGCGGGCATTTCGATGGCCAACCTGAAGCTGGTGGGGTCACATGTGGGCGTGAGCATCGGGGAGGACGGCGGTTCGCAGATGGCGCTGGAAGACCTGGCGATGATGCGGGCGGTGGCGGGCAGCATCGTGCTTTATCCGAGCGACGCGGTTTGCGCGGAGAAGCTGATGGACCTGATGGCCGAGCACAAAGGGGTGGCCTTCCTGCGCACCTCGCGGCCGAAAACGCCGGTGATTTACGGCAATGACGAGCAATTTCCGCTGGGTGGCGCGAAGGTTCGCCGGCAAGCTGCGGGCGACAAGTTGACGGTGGTGGGCGCGGGCGTGACGCTGTTCGAGGCCTTGAAAGCCGCGGAGACGCTGGCGAAGGAAGGGATTGGCATCACGGTGATCGACGCCTACAGCATCAAGCCGCTGGGCAAGGACGTGATCAAGGCCGCCGCGCAGAAGACGAACAACCTCGTGCTGACGGTGGAGGATCATTATCCCGAAGGCGGATTGGGTGACGCGGTGGCCGGTGAATTGAGCGTGGATGGGATCAAGGTGCATAAGCTGGCGATCCGGGAATTGCCGCACTCGGGCAAGCCGGAAGAATTGCTGGCCAAGTATGGCATCGACGCCGCCGGCATTGTGAAGACGGTGAAGTCCATTATTTAAGCCGGAGCACGCGTCAAGTTGTTGCAAGTCAGGTAATTTCAAGAAAGCATCCAGCGATGCGAATCGCGGGATGTTTTCGTTTACGGGAGCGTTGGTTGGCAGGGTATTTGCGGACAGGAGACGCATGGCGATGAATCTGAGGCAGATGAGCAGTGGTAAATACAGAATGGCATGGTGGGTGGTGCTCGTCGGCCTGCTTTGGGGAGGGATGGCCGCAGGTCAGGCTGCGGAGGAGAGCTCCCGATGTGAGGTTTGTAACCAGGTGCTAAAAGGGGAGTATTACGTGGTGACAGACCGCTCGGTGGGGGGAGAGAAGAAAGTTTGCAAGGATTGCCAGAAATTGGAGACGCGATGTTTTCTCTGCGGTCTGCCGGTGAAGGGGGACTATGCGACGTTGAAGGATGGGCGTCTTTTGTGCAAACGGGACAACAAGGAGGCAATCCATTCCGAGACTGAAGCGAAGAGCATTTGCGAGGTTGTCCATTACGACTTAGATCGAAAGTTTTCCCGGTTCATGACCTTTCCGAGCCAGGACGTGGTGCTCTCGTTTGTGGACAGGTTTCATCTGGAGAGCCTGTTCAAGGTTTCGGGTTATGAGCACTGCGTGTCGATATTTGGAGCGACGGAGAGTCATGCGTTGGGAGCGGGAACAAATTATGTTCACTCGATCAGCATCCTCAGCGATCTGAAGAAAGCGCGGTTGATGGCGGTTTATGCGCATGAATGCACGCATGCATGGATGGCGGAGAACGTCCCGAAGGCGAGGGCGGCGGGCCTGGCCCGCGACACCATCGAGGGGTTTTGTGAGTTGGTGGCGTATGAGTTGATGGAGGAACATCAAGAGGCGTTTGAAATGAACGCGATCAAATCGAATGATTACACCAAGGGGCAGATCGGTGTGCTGCTGGAGGCCGAGGGTCGGTACGGGTTCGGTTCGATAGTGGACTGGATGAAGGCAGGGGAGGATTCCAGGTTGGAGAGCGTCAAGTTGGACCGGGTCCGGATGATCGAGCCAAGTTTGACCGTCACGCCTGCCGCATCACCGGCGCTTTGGACCGTGGCGGCAAGGGCGCCGACGCCGGTCCCGAACACCTTGACATTGAAGGGAATTTCCGGGACGAGTCAGCACCGGTTCGCATTGATCAACGACCGCACCTTTGAGGTGATGGAGAAAGGGCGAGTCCGCTTTGGTCAAACCAATGTTGCGATCCGCTGCCTCGAAATCCGTGACAACTCCGTCGTTATCCAAGCAGGCGGATCGAACGAAAAACAGGAGCTGTTTATCAGCAACAAGTAGGTTGTAACCCAACCTTCTAGGGGCCAATAACTTAGGATGCTGATTGGGGTGCGGCTGGCGAGGGGCGGAAGGGGGGCGGGTCGGTTAGTTCGGCACCCAGCCTTTGCCGGGGATGAATTCGCGGCTGCCGGGATTGGTGGATTTGCAACCGCTTACGACCAGCGCCAAGACCAGCATTAAGAGCAGGCAAAGTTTTGACATGAAAGGATTTTAAACCAGATTGCCAAGAGGGCAAGCTTGATGCAAATTGAGTTGGGTAAATGGCGATGATAGAGGTTCCCAAATATCTAAAAGGCCAGTTACTGCTGGACAGCGGGCAGTTGAACGGCTCGTTCTTCCAGCGGACGGTGGTCCTTATTTGCCAGCATGATGCTGAAGGCGCGTTCGGCCTGGTGTTGAACCGTTCCAGCGGCAATAATCTGGGCGAGATGATGGTTGCGGAGGTTCCCGAACAGCTCAAGGAACAACCACTATTTCTCGGCGGTCCGGTGCAACTTTCCGCGCTGAGCTTTCTCCACTCGGATATCTTTCTGCCGGAGGCGAGCGTGTTGCCCAATTTGGATCTGGGCCATTCGCTGGAAACCCTCGTGGAGATCGGCGAATCCTTTTCTTCAACCAAAAAGGTTAAAATGTTCGCCGGCTATGCAGGTTGGAGTCCCGGACAACTCGAGGATGAAATGAAGCGGGAAGCGTGGGTTACGCATCCCGCGACGCTTGATCTGGTCTTTGAAACCGAGCCGGACCAACTTTGGTCCATGATCCTGCGGCAGAAGGGTTGGAAATATCGTTTGCTGGCCGAAATGCCGGAGGACCTTTCGTTGAATTAGGCCATGCCCAACCGGGTCTGCTCGTGCGGGCTTCTTTACATTGCGACTCTTCGCTTCGAGGACTTCCGATAGCTGGCACGGCGTGGTTTTTCATCGGTCTTGCCGTCGCTCGTGGCGCGCTTCAACTCGCGAACCTGATCACGCAACAAGGCGGCCTTCTCAAACTCCAGATTGTTTGCGGCGGCGAGCATTTCCTCCTCCAACTCGCGGACTGTTTCAGTCACGTCAAAATCCACGCCCGCTGATTCCCGCAGGAAGGCGTCGGCTTCCTCCGTCACCTCCTGATGCGAGGAGAGGCTTTCCTCGACGGCGCGGCTGACGCTGCGCGGAGTAATGTTGTGTTCCACGTTGTAGGCAATCTGCTTTTTGCGTCGATATTCCGAGATCGCCAGAAACTTCTGAATGCTCTGCGTCATCACGTCGGCGTAGAGGATCACCTCGCCGTGGAGATGCCGCGCGGCGCGGCCCGAGGTTTGAATCAAGCTTGTGGTGGAACGGAGATAGCCCTCCTTGTCGGCATCGAGAATGGCGACGAGAGAGACCTCGGGCAGATCGAGACCTTCACGCAACAAGTTGATGCCGACGAGGACGTCGAACTCGCCCTTGCGCAGGCCACGCAGAATCTCCACGCGTTCGATGGCGTCAATCTCGCTGTGCAAGTAACGGACATTGATGCCGATGCCGCGGAGGTAATCGGTAAGTTCTTCCGCGGTCCGTTTGGTAAGCGTGGTGACCAGCACCCGTTCCTTGGCCTCGACCCGTTTGCGGGCTTCCTCGATCAGGTCGTCAATTTGGCCTGCGAGCGGTTTGACGGTGATTTTGGGATCGATCAGGCCGGTGGGACGAACGATCTGTTCGGCGATCCGCCCCTGGGACCATTCGAGTTCCTTAGGGCTTGGGGTGGCGCTGACGTAAAGCGTCTGGTTTTGGTGGCCCTGAAATTCGTCGAAATTGAGCGGGCGGTTGTCGAGGGCGCTCGGGAGCCGGAAGCCATAGTCAACGAGGACGGTTTTGCGCGAGCGGTCGCCGGCGTACATGCCGCCGATCTGCGGGATGGTAGCGTGCGATTCGTCCACGATCAGGAGGAAATCCTTGGGGAAAAAGTCGAACAAGGTGCAGGGGCGCGAGCCGGGGGCGCGCCCGCTGATGTGCCGGGTGTAATTCTCGATGCCGGAGCAGAAGCCCATTTCTTCCATCATTTCCAGGTCGTATTCCGTCCGCATCTTGATGCGCTGGGCTTCGATCAATTTGCCCTGTTTTTCGAACCAGGCAATGCGCTCGCCCAATTCCTCGCGGATGGAGAGGATGGCGGGCTTCATCTTCTCGGCCGGTGTGACGAATTGTTTGCCGGGGTAAATGGTGACGGCGGTCAGTTGTTCGGTTTTATGGCCGGTAAGAGGTTCGAAGCGGGTGATGCGCTCGATTTCCTCGCCGAAAAACTCGATGCGCAGGGCGTCTTCGCGGCCGGCGGGGCAGAGTTCCACGGTGTCGCCCCGAACGCGGAATTGACCGCGGGTGAACTCGATGTCGTTGCGGGTGTATTGCAGATCGACCAAGCGGATCAAAAATTGTTCCCGGGTGATCGCCTGCCCCACCCGGATGGGGATGACCAAGGCTTCGTAATCCTCCTTGCTGCCGATGCCGTAAATGCACGAAACGCTCGCCACCACCACCACATCACGGCGCGCGAAGAGCGAACTCATGGTGGAAAGGCGCATGCGCTCGATCTCTTCATTGATGCTGGAATCCTTCTCCACAAAAGTGTCGGTGCGGGGGATGTAAGCCTCCGGCTGATAGTAATCGAAGTAGCTGACGAAGTATTCGACGGCGTTGTTCGGGAAAAACGACTTGAACTCGGCGTAAAGCTGGGCGGCGAGGGTCTTGTTGTGGGAAATAACCAGCGTGGGGCGGTTCAGATTTTTGATGACGTTGGCGGCGGTGAACGTCTTGCCGGAACCGGTCACGCCCAGCAGCGTCTGATGTCTCGCGTCGGACAACAGGCCTTCGGTCAGCTTCGCAATGGCTTGCGGCTGATCGCCAGCGGGTGAATAAGGAGAAACCAGTTCAAACATGAACCCAAAAGTAAAGGCGGTTGAGGGGAGTGTCAACGGATGGGCGAACCTGGGCCGATCTCGATCCACAGCGCCCCAAGGTCCGAGAAGGCGGCCAAGCGACACGGATCAAGGCCGCCCTGATCGTAACCCGAACGTAACAAAACCGGCCCTGAGAAGCGTGACAGTTTCGGCTGATTGTGCTATAATTCGCGCCATGATCGCCCGCTCCTTCCCCGGTCGTGGTCGTGTATGCTGCCGCCTCCGGCAAAAACAGGCAGCGGCATTTTTAATCTGTGTCTTGCTCTCCGCCCTTGGCATTGGCCCAAACCGGCTGCTTGCCGCCACCAACATGACCCCCATCATCATGACGGGTTGGAATTTGGATGTTATAATTGAGAAGACCGCCGTTGGGCCGCCCTACACCAGCTATGCTGCCGAGGTGAGCCCGGGCGAAGGCAACGCTTTCTACCAGACCGATCTGCCGCAATACGCGTGGGGCCTGCCGCCGTCGGGCGCTTTCGCGAGTTTGCTGGGTGATAACACGATTTTTCAATTTCAGCCTTACACCGCCGACAACGCGCTGATCATGAGCAGCGCCACCGGGCTGACCAATGGAACCCTCACCCTGGCCACGCCGGCGACCTATGCCAAGCTGGCGATCCTGGCTCATTCCGCGAGCGTGACCAACCAG
>JAQGOT010000177.1 GCA_028293465.1 Pedosphaera sp.
TGCGGCACATTGAGTCGAGCCCGGTGGAACGAGGCAAGGGCCAACCTCCGGAGTATGGGTCTCCCAGCCGGGGCAGATTCCAGATGCGCCCAAAAACTGATTGACCCTGCGGTTTAGCTGTGTCCGCTTTGCGCAGACGAGCCTCACCACTTCAAAACCGGCGGGAAATACTCGTTGATAAGGTCGTCGTAGAAAGGCCGCAGTTCCTTGAAGTTGGGCCGCTCGGCGCTTTTGGTGTAGAGATCGTACGGGTTGAAGGCCCGCACCCATTTGAACATCTCCCGATCCTGGTCGTTCAGCAGGTAGCTGTATTCGCCCTCGCGATGCCACGGATAAAAGGAATGGTAGCGAATCATGTAGAGCGCTTCCTTGGGGAGGTAATCCTTCGTGACGTGATAAAGGTATTCGTCATGGCCCCACGAAAGTTGCACGTTATCGAGGCCGCAACCCTCTTCATAAATGCCCAACCGGCTCGTGAAGCGCGGATTCTGGCTATCTGGATTGTCCGCGAAAAATTTCGGAAACACGATTTTGTCCGAATACGCCGCACCAACCGGGAAGGTGTCGCCGACGACGGCCCATTGCGGCTCACCGAAAAGGCAGAGAATCTTCCCCAGGTCATGGATGAACCCGGTGAGGATGAACCAGCGCGGATGACCGTCCTTGCGAATTTGTTCCGCAGTTTGCAGGAGGTGCTCCATCTGCGAGAGGTCGGTGTCCGGGTCGCTGTCATCGATCAGCGTGTTCAGGAACTCCATCGCTTCCCAGATGCTCATCCGGCGCCGCTGCAAGCCCAGAAATTCGCGGCGCTTTTCCTGGACAAAATCAAACGTCTGGTGGCGGTGGTTGAGCCGGTAAAACTCGCGCACCGTGGGGCGGGCCGTATTTTCGTAATCGCGAAATTGCTCCTGCTTCTTGTCCGGGTTTGTGCCGACGAGGCTGGGGGCCGGATAGCGGGTCTTCAGAAAGTCTTCCCATTCCTCAAGGTTGGCCAAAGGTGAGTGCGAGGATTTGGTGTCGTGCGCGGTTGACATAAGCTTTAGGGGTTCAATTGCCTTCGATTTCAGGGCTGACGGGTTTACTCTCGTTTTCTTCTGGGGCATCCGCAAGTTCAAAATTTGAGCGGCGGCGGGGAAAAGCGTGGATTCTACGCGGCCCGCTGGCGTTTTCTCAATTTATCGAGGCCCACCGCGAGGATGATCACCGCACCGATGAGGATTTCCTGCATGTAGGTCGGCAAACCGGTCTGGTTGGAGCCGTTGCGCAGCACGGCCATGATGAGCGCGCCGATCATCGACCCCAGAATGCCCCCGGTTCCGCCGCTAAGACTCGCCCCGCCGATGACGACGGCCGCGATGATATCCAACTCCAAGCCATTTGCCACCGTGGGATCACCCTGCGTCAGGCGCGAAAGCTGCATCAACCCGGCCAGGCCAAAAAGCAGCCCGGCGACGGAGTAAATCAGCACCTTTTGCAACTGCACCCGCACACCGCAGTGCCGCGCGGCCGTCTCGTTGGAGCCGATGGCGAAAATATAGCGCCCAAAAACCGTCCGGCGCATCACGAAGGACATGAACACCGCCAAGCCGATGGCCAGCCAGACCCCGTCCGGCAGCGGAAAAAATTTCTCCGGCTCGACCAGGGCCATAATCTTGTTGATGGCCGTTTCAGGCGGGTTGACGGTCTGACTATTCGAGAGCCATTTGGCCGCGCCGCGAGCGACGCCCATCATGCCGAGCGTGACGATGAAGGGCATCATGCGGAAACCGGCGATCATGGTCCCGTTGATCAGCCCGACGGCGCCGCCCGCCAGCACCGTCAACGCGGCTGCCGCCAAGGGTGAACAACTCTTCATCAACAACGTGGCGCCCGCCACGCTGGTCAGCGCCACCGTGGAGCCGACGCTCAAGTCTATGCCGCCGCTGATGATGATCATCGTCATGCCCAGCGCGCCGATGGCGACGATGACGGTTTGGATGAGGATGATCTTGAAGTTGGCGCCGGTTAGAAAATAGGGGCGCACCTCCGGGTTGGCGCAAAAGATTCCAATGACCAGCACCAATCCCAAAAATGGACCCAAGGCCGTCAGGAGCGGGCCGGTTTTCCAGAACTTGGATTTCATGGGTTACACCAGCTACAGTGCGAAACGGCACGATTGGTTGCGGCGGTTTCTCCTCCCTCTCCTCCTCCGGAGGAGAGGGCTGGGGAGAGGAGGTCGTCTACTCCAAAGTGCAATAGCAAACTGGACATGGTATTACCGGTGGCCAAAGCCAAAAGCGCACCGATGCATTCTGCCGGGGTGAAAATGGAGCCGCGAGCGTTGCATTGAACCTGAATGTCACTTGAGATATTTCTCAAGGGGCGGGTAGAGCAATTCCTTCATCTCGGCATCATTCATGTTGTCCGCCGTGATCACATGAACACCGGTGTCGATCCTCAAATCCACCTTCGCACCCTGGAGATGCTTGATCAGCGTCGTCACGCCAAGGTAGCCCATGCGCACCGGGTCCTGAACCACGAGGCCCTGAATATCGCCGTTCTTCAGGTCGATGACGGATTGGGACCCGGCGTCAAAACCGACCATCTTGATCTTACCGCCCGCCTTCCCGATGTCCCGCAGCGCCTTGGTCATGGCCACGGTGGTCGTTTCGGAGGGACAAAAGATGCCATTCGCCTCCCGCCCGAAACGGTTCAACAGATTCTGGGAAGCCTGGTAAGCCGTTTCGCGGGTGGCTCCGGCATGTTGGTCCGAGGAAATAATTTTGATGCCCGGATATTTTTCCTTCAACAGGTCAAGAAATCCATTTTCACGGGCTTCAGTGCTCGCCGACCCAACGGCATAACGCAGGAGGACCACATTACCTTTGCCCTCCAGCAATTGGCCGATGCGTTCCGCCGCGAGCTGGCCGCCCTTGTAATTATCCGTGGCCACGAAGCTCACGAACTTGTCGGATTTGAGCCCGGAATCAATGATCACCACCGGAACTTTCGCCTGGGCGGCGCTGGCGACAGGTTTGACCAAGGCTTGGGAATCCAGCGGCGCCAGCACGATGCCGCTCACACGCCGTGTCATGAAATTTTCCACCACCTGGATTTGCTGGTCACGATCATCCTCGCGGAGCGGACCTTTCCACATCAGATCGACTTTGATTCCCTGGGTGGCTAATTCCTGCTGGGCCTTAACCGCCCCGGCGTGGATCGATTTCCAGAATTCATGTGTCGTGCCCTTCGGAATGACCGCAATGGTGTAGGTTTGGTCTGCGGCAATGGCTCCGCAAATCGTGCCAAGAAAGAGCAGGGCGGCGGCGACATGCCTACGAAATGGGCTCATGCCGCATCCTATTCCGGCGACCCGGGAAATTCAATCCTTTTGCGGCGGAAACCTCCGTTTTTGGCCTGCCGCGACCAACGGCGAGTCGCCTCAAACCCGCTCACACCACCGCCGCGAGATGCATCACCTCGTTCGGATTGGTTTCTTTGGTGACCAGGTTGCCGACGAGTTTGCCGCGGCGCATCACCAGAATCCGATCGGCCACGCCGAAAAGTTCGGGCAACTCCGAGGAGATGAACAGAATCGCCTTGCCCTCCTTCGCCAGCGCGTTGAGCAGCGTGTAAATTTCCCGCTTGGCGCCGACGTCGATGCCGCGCGTCGGTTCGTCAAAAATCATGAACCGCGAGCCGGCCAGGAGCCATCGGGCGACCAGAAGTTTTTGCTGGTTGCCGCCGGAGAGTGAACCGGCGGGTGCGTGGGGTGAGGCCCACTTCACGTTCATCTGCGAGCCTACCCGGGCGGCGGTCGCGGCCTCCTTCGCCGGCTGGATGAAGAACTTCATTCCCAGCACGCGCAGGTTGGGCAGCGTCACATTCCAGAAGCACGGCAAGCCGACGCACAAACCGGTGCGTTTGCGGTCCTCCGTCAGCAGGGCCATGCCGCGGCCAATGGCGTCGGCCGGGGATTTGATTTCGACCGGCACCTCATCCAGCCACACCTCCCCCGAGGTCTTGGGCTGAACGCCGAAGAGTGCCCGCGCAATCTCGGTGCGGCCGGAGCCCATTAAACCGGCCAGACCGACGATCTCTCCGCCGCGCACTTCAAAGGACACGTCCCTGATGCCCTCCCTCGAGGAAAGATTTTTGACCTCCACGCGAACCTTTCCAATCTCGGCCTCCTTCGCGGGAAAAAACTCGTTCAGCTCCCGCCCCACCATGTGGTGAACGATGGCGGCGATGTTGAGTTGGGCGGCGGGAGCCGAGTGAACCACTTTTCCGTCCCGCAAAATGCTGATGTCATCGGCCAGATCGACCACCTCTTCGAGTCGATGGGAGATATAGACGATCGAGAGGCCGCGCTCGCGCAACTGGCGCACGACCGAAAACAGCCGCTGCGCCTCCGCCTCGGAAAGCGAGGAGGTCGGCTCGTCCATGACGATAATCGCGGACCTGCGCCGGAGTGCCTTCAGCAACTCCACAATCTGGCAATCCCCCGTGGAGAGGTCGGCGACGATCGCGTGGGCGTCGATCGTGAAGCCGTATTGTCCGGCCAGTCCCTGGGTTTGCGTGAACATCGCCCGCCGGTCGATCGTGAACGGCAGCAAACCGCGCGGCTCCGAACCGAGGAAGATGTTCTCCGCCACCGTCAGGTCCTCCGCCAGATCGAGTTCCTGGTAAATCATGGAAATACCGGCCGCGAGGGCATCGACGGGTGCGCCGAACCGGCAGGGACGGCCGCTCATTTCAATCGTGCCTGCGTCCGGCTGATGGACGCCGGCCAGGATTTTCATCAAGGTGGACTTGCCCGCGCCGTTTTCACCGCACAAGGCGTGCACGGTGCCCCGGCGCACGCTGAAGGTCACATCCGACAGCGCCTGCACGGGTCCGAAGCGCTTCGAGATGTCCTGCATCCGGAGCAAAACCTCACCGTCAAGTCGGGTGGCGGTCATGCGGGCTTGCGGACTGGTTGCTTGCGAGAATGGCTGCAACAAGCGTTGGAAAAGGTCGGACCAGCGATCACCAATGATGCCGTGAATAAGGATCGTTTCATGGATTCTGCGCGTGGATCTGAAAC
>JAQGOT010000179.1 GCA_028293465.1 Pedosphaera sp.
CAGCGCATCTTCTCAACCTTCTCGGGGGCCTCTCCGTCATGGGGCTACGCCTTCGGAATCAACGGGGCCAATCGCTTGCGGCTCACCACGTCCGTGGTACAGGACGCGGATCAAGGTCTGAGCACGGCGTTGGTGGCAGGTTTGTGGTACCATCTGGTCGTCACGTCCGATTCGATCAGCTACCATTTCTATGTGAACGGTCATGAAGTCGGCACCGGTGTGAATATCATTGGCGGCGGCAACACGGGCGTGAACGTGCCGTTGCAGTTGGGCAGCAACCCTGGGACCTATCCGGCGGCCGAGCAAGTCAATGGGCGCATCGATGAGGCCGCAATCTATGGCTATCTCTCCGCCGATCAGGTTCTGGCCCATTATAACGCCCGGTATGGAACGCTTGCGCCGCCCGTTGTCTCGGTGCCGGTGGCCACTCCGGCGACCAACTACGAGAGCCTGACGGCCACGATTCAGGCGGTCGCTGCCGGTCAAGCACTCTCCTACCAATGGTTCAAGGGAACCACGGCGCTGCCTGGCCAGACCAGTGACACGCTCACGATCTCGCCTTTGCAATTGACCGATGGCGGGGCTTACAACGTGCAGGTAAGCAATCCCGTTGGGACCAATACCAGCCCCAACGTGACGCTTACCGTGCTGCCGATCCCGACCAATGCCACCGCACTGAACCTGACCAACGGTCTGGTGTTGCACCTGCCGTTTGACGGCGATTACGGGGATATCTCAGGCCGCAGCAACCACGGCACGAACATCGGCGCGACCACCTTCGTCTCGCCGGGTGCCATCGGGGCGAACGGCTTGCACTACTTCACCGATACGGACTCCAGCAGCACCAACTATGTGACGTTGGGCGTGCGGCCCGACCTGCAATTCGGGTCCAATGTGGACTTCACGGTCGCTTTTTGGGTGCGTCAGCCGAGCGGGTCCACCTATACCAACCTGCCTTTCTTCACCGACGCGGTGGGTTCGACGTCTCATGGCGGGTTCGCCTTCGCGCCCTTCACAGGAACTGGCGGTGGTGGATGGATGTGGACCATCGGCACCGTAACTTCGCCGAACGCGGCCACCACCTTCCCTGATAGCAACCTGATCAATGATGGGAACTGGCACCATCTGGTGCATGCGGCCAGCCGCACCGCGAATTGCACGACGTATCTGGACGGCGTGCAGGTGGATTCACAGTCCGTTGACTCGGCCGTGGTTGGCAATATCAACACCGTTTTCGCGGCCACCATCGGCCAGGATCCGACCGGCACCTATCCCGTAACGGCGCAGGCGGATATCGACGACCTGGCTGTGTGGCAACGTACGCTGACGCCTTTGGAAATCAGCGGTATCTATCTGGCCGGTGTGAGTAACAACGTCAGCTTCGCTCCGCCAGTGGCGGCTCCGATTGTTCCCGTGGCACTTCAGGTGCAGCAGGTTTCCGGACAAGTGCAGATCACCTGGACCGGGGCCGCCGGCGCGCTCCAGGCTTCCGGGAATGTTTCCGGCACCTACACGAACGTCCCCGGTGCCAACTCCCCATACACCATCCCGATTTCCTCGGGACCGCAAATGTTCTATCGCCTCAAGTACTAAGTATTTAGCCTCGGACGAATCAAAGTTTATCACCGGCGACGAACTGGTGATTGACGGCGGTTATGCCGCTCAATAAAGAACCCCATCAGCTGAGCTTCGGGAGGGGGATGGTCGGAGTCAGTACGTCGGCATGCCGGGAAGTTCCAGCAACTGCCGCCGGGTGGCTTGTAACCGTTGGAGCATCACTTTAGCCATGCGCCGGGTCAACTCATAGCCCAGATCGTGATCGGCTTCGCATTCCTCCCGCAGCATGCTGCCGTAAATAAAGATGGCGTCGGTGGGCTCCAAGGCTCGCACATCAAAATGCCAGAAATAGGGTGGAAAGAGCCAGGACCAGCCCAGGACGTCACCGGCTCCAATGGTTTGGATGAGAGTGCGGCCGCGGTCGGTTTGCGTCTCCAAGGCGACTTTGCCCCGGTTGATGAGGTAAAAGCGGTCGGCGGGGTCGCCTGCCCGAAAGATCAACTCGTTCGGTTCGAAGTGGGATTGCATGGCGCAATCGCTCAGGATACGGAGTTGGTGGGCGCTCATGCCGGCGAGAAAAGGATGTTCGCTGGCGAGGGCCTGGATGGGTTGGCTGGCTGGCGGTCGGTCCCCTGATTCAGCAGAAGGGTTGGCCTTGGCTTTGGCGTTCATAATATCAACCTTTTTATCCCTGCACCAAAACATCGGCCCAAGTTGGCCAACGTGCAACTAGACGAACTCATGTTCCTGTTCACGCACCACCAGCACCGGGCAGGAGGCGCGGCGGACGATGCGTTCGGTCGTACTGCCCAGCAGGACATGCCGCAACCCGGTGTAGCCGTGGGTGGCAACGATGATCAGATCGATCTCCAACTCCGTGGCGAGGGTGACGATTTCGGCAAACGGCTTGCCCATGCGAACCTGGGTATCGACCGGGACCAACTCCTCGATTTCATCCGCTGCCAGTGAAAGCAGTTTTTCCTTGGCATCCTTGACTAATTCTCGTTCGGGAACAACCAGCACCACGCTTTGATCACCGGCGATAAACGGGGTGCGCTCCAAGACATGCGCCAGAAAAATGGTGGCGCCGAATCGCTTTGCAAAAGGCACGGCATACCTCAAAGCCTTCAACGACGGTTCCGAGAAATCAGTCGGCACCAAAATCCGTTTCAGTTTCAACAAGGAAGGTTCCGACCGGCTGGCGCCGGGGTTGGTGGATCGGGTGGTTGCTCCACGAGCGCTCTTGATGTCGGGCTTTGCTGGTAAGCGACCTTTGAGATGTTTAATTGGCATAAGTTTCGCCCCGATATGGTGGATCCACCGCCAAAATTTCGTCCGAATATGAATCTACTGTCTCATCTCTTAACTTTAAATATAGCATGCTTCCGGATCGGCGCTGCCTAAGAAGTGAACAAGTCCGCCAATCGCCCCTGCCTTTTTCGCTTGAACAATCTCCTTCCCTTCCTCAAAACCGTCACCGACATGAGCTCGAATTTGTCTGCCAACGAAAGCACTGGCAACCCGCCAGCCCGAAACGCCGGGGTGCAGATCGTTGATTCTCAAGCCAGCCAGCACGCTCATCGCAAACCATGGGTGACACCTTGCCTGACATCAAAACAATTGACTGCCCTCAACCACTAAAACATGAAAACGAACCACAGCTTGAACATTAAAAACGACGGTGCACTGGACTTCCTTTCACTGGGCGCGCTGGTTCATCGTCTCGACCCTGGCATCATCCCGTTTCGCAAGGCCACGCATTGCGACATCCACGTCAGCGGCGGTGAATACAACGTCGCCGCCAACCTCGCCGACTGCTTCCGTCTCAACGCGGGCCTCACCAGTGCGATGGTGGATTACCCCATCGGTGACATGATTGCCGAACGCGTGCGGGCGATGGGTGTGAAGCCATTCTATAGGCACTTCAAACATGATGGTGTGCGCGGCCCGAACATGGCCACGGTCTATTCCGATCGCGGGCAGGGCGTCCGCGCGCCGGTGGTGTTCTACAACCGCTGTAATGAAGCGGCCGGCCAACTCAAGCCCGGCGATTTCAACTGGCAGGAAATCTTCGGCAACGGGGTGCGCTGGTTTCACAGCGGCGGCATTTTCGCTTCGCTTTCCGAAACCACCGGTGAGTTGATCATCGAAGCCATGAAGGTGGCCAAAGCCTCCGGCGCGATCATCTCGTTTGATTTGAATTACCGCCAGAAACTTTGGGACATCTGGGGTGGCCAGTCCAAGGCGCTCGATGTGCTTGGCCGCATCGTGGAGCAGGTGGATGTGCTGGTGGGCAACGAGGAGGATCTGCAGAAAGGGCTCGGCATCGAAGGCCAGGACGTGGAATCAAAGACCAAGCTCGATCCCTCGGCTTTTTACGCACTCATCGACAAAGCCGTGAAAAAATTCCCGAACGTGAAAGCGGTCGCCACCACGTTGCGGGAAGTGCATTCGACCAATCGTCATACATGGGGCGCCGTGGCCTGGGTCAACGGCAAGACTTACCAGGCGCCGACCTGCGAACTCGACGTGGTGGATCGCGTTGGCGGCGGCGATGGTTACGCGGCGGGTTTCTTTTACGGGCTGCTCTCCGGGGCGTCCGAGCAGGAAGCGGTCAACCTCGGTTGGGCGCACGGCGCGTTGTTGACCACCTTCCCTGGTGACACCACGATGGCGACCTTGGAGCAGGTCAAGGCCCTGGCGAAAGGCGGTTCGGCGCGAATTCAACGTTGAACCTCGGGGATTATAAACGGGTGTAATCCGGGTGACCGGCTTCGGAGATTGCAAACGGCGAATGCCGCGCTGCGGGGCGACCCTGATGGCGTCTGCCTGCGGGCGTTACAAACTTGGTCAAACTTTCTAACTGCAAATGTTCGGCCAATGAACGATAGATTGACACATGAAACGTCTGTTGGTAACGATTCAGAGGAAGGAAAGCAGTAAAATGGAAATAAGCGGTAATGCTTTTTCTACACTCAGAGGCTGGTCCATACTATTGGCGCTCATGGTTGGCTCTGCTTTTCTGCCCGTGCGGGCAACGGCAGGCAGTGAGGAAGGCATTGCCTTGGCGATCGTCTATGACACCTCGGGCAGCATGAAGGAAAGTGTGCCAGCCGGACCGGGCAAAACGGCACCCAAATACGTGATTGCCAATCAGGCCTTAAATGCCATTGTGGACCGCGTCAGCCAGTACGCCACGAATACCCATTCCAGTACGCCCCGCAAGATTGAAGTCGGATTGTACGTGTTTCGGGAAGCCGGGGCCGCTGAAGCGGTCAAGTATGGACCCTTTGACCCCGAGGCAATCCAGAAATGGGTCAAGGGGTTCTCAAAGCCGAACGGCGCCACGCCCTTGGGCGCTTCCATCGAGGTAGCCAGTCGGGCGGTGCTGGGGTCGAACTTGTCCCGCAAGCACATTGTGGTGATTACCGACGGCATCAATACGAGCGGTCCCAAGCCGGAAGCGGTGTTACCGGGCATTAGAACGGCGGCGGAGCAAAAGAACGCGGGCATTTCGTTTCATTTCGTGGCCTTTGACGTGGACGCCAAGGTGTTTGATCCCGTAAAAAAGCTTGGGGCGACGGTGTTAGGGGCGGCGAATGAGCAGCAGTTAAACACGCAACTGGAATATATTTTCGAGCGAAAGATTTTGCTCGAAGATGAGGAGCCGAAGCATCCGGCGGCAGCACAACCGAAGTAAATTCAACAAGACCCATACTATTATGTTTCGCGCGATCAAAAGATTGTTCATCTGGCTCGGCCTGGCGGCTGAGAGAGCCACGGAAACCGACGCCATCAACGAGGCGGTCGTGGAGCGCGGGATTCGCGATTCCAAAGCCAAGGCGGACAAGGCGCATTATGCCAACGGCCAGCTCGCCGGCCAGGTCGCGTTGCTGAAGGACCAGGTCAAGCGCCAGGAGCGGCAGCGGGCGGATTTGCAAGGGATGCTGCAGGCGGCCGCGGCGGCCAATGATGAGGCCAACGGCGCGCATTATTCCGAGGAATTGGCCAGTCTGGAGCAGGAACTCGCGGACAACAAATCCCAGTTGGACAGCTTGGAACAACTCTACCAACAGAACACCCAGATCATCGCGCAAAGCCTGCGTGAAATTCAGAAATTCCAACGCGAATTTGAGACGGTCAAGACGAAGGTGGCCATCGGCCGGTCGCTGGAAAATCTGGCGGGGATGATGAAGAGCT
>JAQGOT010000195.1 GCA_028293465.1 Pedosphaera sp.
TCCGCTTGTTGGATGATGCGAAGACCAACCTGGTGGCCACGGTGAGTCACGAAATAAAAACGCCATTGACCAGCGTGCGGATGGAGCTGCATCTATTGTCGGAACGAACAGTCGGCCCGTTGACCCCCCGGCAGGATGAACTGGTGGTGGCCGCACGAGAGGACGCAGAACGTCTGTTGCGCATTCTCAACGACCTGTTGGACCTCACACGGCTGGAGGAGGGAAACACGGGTTTGCGCCGGGAGGAAACCACGCCCACGGAGTTGGTTCAGAGCGTCGCCGACATGATGCGCGAGGCAATGAAGGCGAAGGATCTGAAGCTGAATTGCGAGATTGAACCGGACCTGCCGACCGTCCTGGTGGATCGTCAGCGCATTTACCACGTTTTCACGAATTTGATGCATAACGCCATAAAATATTCTCTGCCCGGCGGCGAAATCGCATTGCAAGCCAGGCAATCTGAGGATCACGGCGTCCAATTCAGCGTGCTGGATCGCGGGCCCGGGATTCCGGGGGACTATCAGGACCTGATTTTCGACCGGTTCTTTCGTGTGCCAAATCAAACGAAGACCGGGGCTGGATTGGGTTTATCAATCGCGCGCGAAATCGTGTTGGCGCATGGCGGACGAATCGGGGCGAAAAACCGGCCCGAAGGCGGCAGTGATTTCCATTTCGTGTTGGCAGGAGCGGATGGGGAAGTGTCGACGTAACAGAAGAAAGCGGCGCAATGAGCGGAACGAAGCCGGAGGTTTATCGCTTGAAAGAATTTCTGGCCTTCTCGAAAAATTCGCGCGCCTTGCGGAGCCAACGGCGCGCCCAGACAAATTCGGTGGCGAGAATTGCCAACCCGGCGGGAATAACCAAAAAAGCGGGGCCGGGAAGCACGATCAAGGCGACGCCGATCAAGAGCACCGTGCCGCCAATGACTGCCACGATCAGCTTTTTCACGCGGGGCAGGCTGTTCAGGTGCAGTCGGTCCATGAGTTTGGCGGTAAATTCTTTCATCGGCGGGCATTGCCCGCCAGAAGTTACACGCTTTTGAGGCCAAACCAAAAAGAAATGACGCGGATGCAGCCGGTGGTAACCCTAAACGAGCTTCTTGTAGTCCTTGGAAGCAGCGAGTTTCACGACCAATTGCTTGATCTTTTGCGCCTGGCTCTTGTGGGCAAGGAGGGTGGCGTCGTCGGTCTGGACAAGGATGGAATCACGCAAACCAACCACGGCAATGGGAGTGCGGTTTTTGGTGCGGGCGTCGAAAATAATATTGCGAGCGGCGTCCACATGGATGAAATCGCCGACAACACAGTTGCCCTCGGCATCAGGCTTGAGGTGCCGTGCCAACGCAGTCCAGGAACCAAGATCGTCCCATTCAAAGGAGCCGTCGGCCACCACGACATTCTGGGCATGCTCCATGAGGGCGAAGTCGATCGAGATTTTTTTGATGGCGGGATATTCCTTGGCGAGGAGCTTATCGAGTTTGGCGGGGCGGTTGGCCACCTTGAACCAACGCTGACAGGCCTCGAACATCTCGGGTTGGTGCTTCTGCAAGCCTTCGGTGACGGTCACGAACGACCAGATGAACATGCCGGCGTTCCAACGGTAATGACCGCTGCTGACGTATTCCACAGCGCGGTCCAGATTGGGTTTTTCCACGAAGCGTTCGGCCCGGAAAAAAGTGGTTTTGTAAGGCTTGGCGCCGGCGGGTGGCGGCAGCGGTTCGCCGACGTGAATATAACCGTAACCGGTCGCGGGTTCGCTGGGTTTGATGCCGATGGTGACGATGGCGCGTCCGCGGGTGGCGAGATCGAAGGCATCCGACAGGACTTGCTGAAATTTCTTAGGTTCAGGGATGACATGGTCGGCGGGGAGGACAGCCATGACAGCTGTGGTGGAACGTGCACCGACGATGGCAGCACCCAAGGTTACCGCGGCGCAGGTGTCCCGACCGCAAGGTTCGGCGATGACATTGGACTTGGGGAGTTTGGGGAGTTGTCTGCGGACTTCGGGTGCCTGGACAGCGTTGGTGATGATCAGGATGTTCTTGAGCGGCACGAGCGGCAAAACGCGATCAACGGCGTCCTGCAGAAACGAGCGTTTGCCGAGCAGGGTGATGAGCTGTTTGGGGGTCTTTTCCCGGCTGACCGGCCAGAAGCGTTCGCCCTTGCCACCTGCCATGATGATGACAAAGCGGTCGTTGGAATTAATTTTGGATTTCGATTTCATGGTGTTGGCCACAGCTTAACTTCACAATCAAAAACGGAAGAACTAATTTGTGTTGCTTTCGACACTTTGCTCCGGGGTCGATCACTTTTTGACGGCATCGACGAGAGATTTTACGAAGGCCGTGACCCGCGGCACGAGTTCCTTGTGTGCGCCATGCTGCGCGATTTGATGGACAATGGCGCTGCCGACGACAATGGCTTGGGCGTCGGCGGCGACGGCTCTGGCCTGCTCGGGATTGGAAATGCCGAAGCCGACGGCGATGGGCAATTGAGTATGGGCGCGGATTCTGGCGGTCATCTGCCCGATGGTATCAGACACCTTCGTCTGCATGCCGGTCACGCCTTCGCGCGAGACGTAATAGATGAACCCGGTGGCACGCTTGACGATGAGTTCAATGCGTTCCTCCGGCGTGGTGGGGGCGACAAGATAAATGACGCACAGGCCAGCGGCGCGCATCATTGCCTCATAATTCTCAGACTCTTCGGGCGGCAGATCAAGGACCAGCAGACCATCCACTCCAGCCCGCGCGGCCTCGGTGATGAACTTTTGGAATCCGTAGCGATGGAGCAGATTGAAATAGATGTAAAAGACGATGGGAATTTGCGATTCCTGCCGGATGGCGCGGACGGTTTCAAGCACTTTAACCGGAGTGGTGCCCGACTCCAGACCGCGTTGGGCGGCGAGTTGATTGACCAAACCGTCGGCCAGCGGGTCACTGAAGGGAACGCCCAACTCCAGCACATCGACGCCGATGCCGTCGAAAGCCAGGGCCAACTGGCGCGTGGCGTCCAAGTTTGGGTCGCCGGCGCCGACATAGACAACAAAGCCCTTTTGCCCCTGCTCCTGCAGACGGGCAAACCGTTCGATGATGCGATTCATTAGGACAGAGATTGCCGATAAAACGAGCCAAGCTCAAGGTGGGATTCGGGAAGCGACTTCGGATTACTGGCACGGGCCTCGGTTGGAGACGCCACACGCATCCCTACGGCTGGCCGGGCTGGTTGCGCCAGACCAACCGCAGGCCTTCCAGGGTCAGCAGCGGGTCCACGGCCGTTATTTCCGGAAGCTTGGCTGCGATGAGCCGGGCGTAGCCGCCGGTCGCCACGACCGGGAGTCGGTGGGCTCGTAAATCTTTTTTCAATTTGACGATCAACTCACGGACGAGGCCGCGGTAGCCGTGGACCGCGCCAATCAGCATGGCTTGGCGGGTGTTCTTGCCCACAACAGCGTTGACTTCGTGGATTTTAATCTTGGGCAGGAGAGCGGTTTTCTGGTGCAGGTAATCGGTCATGGCCGCGAGGCCTGGTGCGATGATGCCGCCGATGTAATTGCCTTGGGCGTTGACTACATCAAAGGTGACGGCTGTGCCAAAATCCACAACCACGGAGGGCGCGCCGAAATGATGGACCACGGCCACGGCATTGGCCAAGCGGTCGGGACCAATGGTATTAGGCTTGGGATAGTCGATACCCACACCGCTCAGGGTTTTGGGAGTGAGGGTGAGACACGCCAGTTTCCAATTTCGCTTAACCGTCTGGATTGCCTTAGGCGTCGCTCGCGGCACCACGCTGCAGAGGGCGGCTCCTTCCAGGTTGGTGTGGCCAATAAACTTCTTAACCAGCCTTCCCGCATCACCCTTGAACCAAGCTGCGGTAGCGATATTGGCTTGCTTGAGCACGCGTTGGTTGTTGGCCAATCCAAGATGGGTGTGCGTATTGCCGATGTCGAAGAGGAGAATCATACGGTTCCGAGCTATTTTTCGACAGTTACATCGCCACCGATGATGCGTTCCAGGTGGCCGTGTTGGGTGCGCAACAACAGAGCGCCGTCCGTATCCAATGACTCCGCGGTGCCTTGAATTCTGCGACCACCAACTTGGATGGCGACGCGGTGGCCGATGGTGGTGCAGTGTTCTTCCCATTCGTCGGCGAGAGCCTCGAATTGCCCGGCGCAGACCCGGTCGTAATCGCGATCCAGTTCCTGGAGGATTCTCACCGCGAGTTCGGCGCGATTCTGACGTTGGCTGGTTTCTATTCGCAGGGAGGTGGCCAGCCTGCGCAGTTCCGGCGGAAAGTCGCCGGTGACCAAGTTAACACTGATGCCCATGCCGAGAATGACGTATTTGACCTTGTCGGGTTCTGCGCTCAACTCGGTGAGGATGCCGGCGGTCTTTTTTCCGCGAATCAAAATGTCGTTCGGCCATTTGATTTCCGGCGTCAGCCCAGTCTGGGAACGGACGGCCCGGAACAGGGCGGTAGCGGCGGCGATGGTCAGCTGAGTCACCGCCAGAGGGTGCAGAGGAGGGCGCAGCAGGATGGAAAACCAAAGCCCCTTGCGCGGCGGGGAAACCCATTTTCGGCCCAGCCGTCCCCTGCCCTTCGTTTGGGCCTCCGCAAAGACCACGGCGCCTTCCTTGACGCCGTCGCGGGCCAGTTTCTCCACCACATCGTTGGTGGAAGTGGTCTCCCCAAAGACACGGATGTCACGGCCGATGACTTTGGTGCGACCCAGGCTGGAAAGCAAATCGTCGGCGTGTAACACATCTGGGACACTGAGCAATTGGTAGCCATGGTGCGGACTGGCTTCGATCCCGTAGCCGAGTGTCCGCAATTCTTCGATGCGCGCCCAGATGGCCGCGCGGCTGATCCCTAATCTTTGGGAGAGTTCCGTCCCTGCCACGCCGTTGCGTCCAGCAGCCCGGAGAGCGGACAGGATTTTGGTGTCAATCGTCATGGAGTTCAGACTGATGGCTCCTCAAAATCGAGGGCAATATCGACAGCGCGGGCCGAATGGGTGAGCGCGCCCACGGAAATGAAATCAACCCCGGTTTCTGCAATGGAGCGGACGGTGGCCAGATTGATCCCACCGCTGGCTTCGGTTTGAGCGCGCCCATGGACTTGCTGGACCGCCAAACGCAACTGGATCAGGTTCATGTTGTCCAAGAGAATGAAATCAGCTCCCGCCGTTGCGGCTTGCTCCACCTGCTCCAAGGTATCCGCCTCAACCTCGACTTTTAGCTGCGGATAACGCTCGCGGGCGCGTCGGACAGCCACGGTGATGGCATCAGGCGATTCGTTCCGCAGCGCGGCCAGGTGATTGTCCTTGATCAGCACCATGTCGTACAACCCGATGCGATGGTTGTGACCGCCGCCGCAGGTTACGGCGTACTTTTCGAATCGCCGCCAGCCCGGGGTGGTTTTGCGGGTATCGAGGATCCTCGCCCGGGTGCCGTTGATGGCCTCAGTGAATTGCGCGGTCAAGGTGGCCACACCGGAGAGGCGTTGAACGAAGTTCAGCGCGACCCGTTCCGCTGTCAGGATAGCCCGCGCCGGGCCGACTATGCGCAGCAACTCTTGACCGGCTTTCACCGGATGGCCATCAGCCGCGACACGGTGGATTTCGATCAACGGGGAAAGTTCGCGGAAGGCGGTTTCGGCAAAGTCCAATCCAGCAGGCACCAGTGATTCCCGAGCTTTAATCAGGGCTCGGGCAGACGCCGTTTCCGGAACAGTCGCGAGCGTGGTGACGTCCCCGCTGCCGACATCCTCGGTCAAGGCAAGCTGGACGGCGCGGCGAATTTCTTCCGTGGACAACGGTTCCATACGGGGAGCATGGCGGATGTGGCCGACAGGATGAAGAAAAATCCGCCTGCAGCGGATGGGTGCCTAAAGCCACCGGCTCTGAAACCGCCGCAAGAGACCGATAAAGGACCATGCTCGTCGAGATGCAAAGCCCAATATGGAGGACCGGTCTCAGGCTGGCCGATTTTTGAGTGCCCAATGACACGGAAGGGATGCTCCGGAACCCACGAACGGTAAAGGCCTCGCTTTGCTCAAGCTGGATAATCTCCCAAATCCGCTCTTCTGAACCTGTTCCTGCTCTTTCCATGCCAAAACGAGAAAGATAAACGTGATCCAGTGGTAATTCTAGCCTGCTCCACACTCGCCATTGTGTTAGGGGCCAAGGCCATACAACTAATCAATCCATATTAGTTGACTAGTCAGTAAACTTCATTAAATTGCTTTTAGATAATCTAAAATCGCTGCAACAAGTGAGAGAATTCGACCGAAATACGCCTTGGGCGGACTAACTTGGTGAACAGCGCAGACAACTGATAAATTCATAATGGCCGATATGGACACGAACAGAAACTTATTGGAACGGAAACATTACTTGACGGTGGCCGACGATAACTTCGCCGCCGAGGTGTTGAATTCAGAGCTTCCCGTGCTGGTCGACTTTTGGGCGGAGTGGTGCGGCCCGTGCCGCATGATTGGACCAGTCGTGGAAAGCCTTGCCGAGCAATACGCAGGTAAGGTGAAAGTCGTCAAGCTCAACGTAGATGAAAACCAGAAGGTCTGCGCGGACTTCTCTATCCGCAGTATTCCCACGCTGTTAGTCTTCAAGCAGGGCGTCGTCGTGGAACGCGTCGTTGGTGCCGTTTCACGAACAGTCCTCATGGAAAAATTAAACGTCCATCTGTGAGTTTGCCGCCAACAACCTTGACGGCACCGCAACCGATGTTAGTTTTACCAACCAGCCACCAACACATCGCTTATGGGAAGAACTAGTGACGCGAAGGAAAAGCTGCTGCGAGTGGCCTTCGAGCTTATCTGGCAACAGAGCTACGGCTCGGTCAGCGTTGACGACATTTGTGAGCGCGCCAAGGTCAAAAAAGGCAGCTTCTATTATTTCTTTCCCTCCAAGTCAGACCTGGCCGTTGCCGCCTACGAAGAGCAGTGGCAGACCAGCCGTCCGAAATACGATCGGCTCTTCTCCCCGCTGGTGCCACCGCTGGAACGTATCGACAATTATTGCAGAGGAATCTACGAAAGCCAGAAGGAGACCCAGCAAAAAACCGGCCGGGTTCTCGGTTGTCCGTTCGCCTCCGTCGGCTGCGAGCTGAGCACCCAGGACGAGAAAATTCGTCACAAGTCTCAGGAAATGTTCGATCGAATGTGCAAATACCTGGAGAATACACTTCGAGACGCACACAAGGAGGAGTTGATTGGCGAGCAGGATTTTTCCATGAAGGCCTGCACAATCTTCTCGCTCATCACCGGCATGCTCCTTCAAGCCAAGGTCAAAAACGATTCAGAGATTCTCCGCGACTTAAGCCCCATAATCCTCCAAATGATCGGCGCACCTGCCCCGATTATCACAGCGGGATTTATTTCACCCGGTAAAAACAGTCCACATGCAATGCTACATCGGCCTTGATTTCTAAGGCACCAGATGACTTGAGATCAGCTTCGCCATCTCAAACATCGTTACCCGCCCTTTGCCATTAAAAACCGCCTTTAGTTTATCATCCGCGTGGATGACGGCTTTGCGTTCGCTGTCCTGCAAACCGTGCCGTTGAATGTAAGCCCAAAGCCGTTTGGTCAATTCACTGCGTGGGAGCGGCCTCGGGCCGGTGATCTCGGAAAGCTTCTCATCCGGTTGCACCGGCTTCAGAAAAGACCAGTTGGCTCGGCGCGCGCCGCGGATGCCGACACTTTTTACAGCCATAATTCGTGATTACACTAGGTTAAACCACACCCGTCCACACTCCATGGGGTTTATCCCTCATTGCAGAGAACGCCATAATTCCGAAGCTTTGTTCAGCTAAAATGCTTTCGTAATTACAGACCAATTCGCCCAAGCCAACGTTCAATCATTCATCCAAACATCCCACGCCTGATGCTCATCTACGGCGATCCCCAATTCCAAGCTACCACAGAAGAGTTACTGGCCGGGTTGCGATACCACCTCACCCGGACGCGACTAGACGACCTCGATAGCCTCCGTGCGCTCATGATTCAGGCCGGACAATTTGAACAAGCCATCAGCGATGCCGATCCAGACCAGCGCATGGAACGATCCGCCGTGGTGATTACGAACTTGGCCGCCGCCGCTTTCTATGCCACCTATGCGAAATCCCAGATCAAATTGCCACCGTCCATCCACTCGGCTAACACAGCCCTCGCTCATTTGAGCCAGGCGCTGCAGAGCATACCCCATCTTCGCGACAAATCTCTTTCGGTAAAAATTCCTGAAGGCTTTGAATTCTACGCGCTCTATCCCGAACAGCATTGCCATTCCGCTTTGAAGTGGGCCACCGACACCCAAGTCTCCGCTCCCAATCGCGCCGTTCTCGTCATCGGCATTCGCAGTATCGGAACCACCCTGTCCGCGCTCGTGATGGTCACCCTCGAGGCGGCCGGTTGGAATCCCAAACGCATCACGGTGCGACCAGTTGGCTGTTCATTCGATAGGACCGTTGACCTCCCGCGTTCATCCCTGGTGGAGATAAAGCACGCACTCGTGGTGGATGAAGGCCCCGGCCTTTCGGGCTCCTCCATGGCGGCGGTCGCTCGCAGCTGGGTTTCCGCCGGGCTCCGGCACGCGGATGTTTCCTTCCTGCCCGGGCACCATCGGCCACCGGGTCAGGCCGCTTCCGCCGACATACATCGGTGGTGGGCTGCCACCACCCGTTATGTGACTCCCCTAGAAGAACTGCGCTGGGATGGACTAGCCCTAACTGATTCATTAGCGGCAAAGTCGCAGGAACTCTGCGATGCGACCCAACCCTTTCCACACATCAAAGACTTGAGTGGAGGTCTGTGGCGTGAAAGCCTTTATTCTGATCAGACAGAGTATCCGCCCGCCGCGATCACTTTTGAACGGTTGAAGTTTCGTTGCTCCGCTGACGCGGGGTTTTCGGTTTTTTGGAAATTTACCGGCTCCGGCGCGCTCCACTCGCCAGGACATACCTGTGCCTCGACTGCGCTTCATCGCTTGACGGAACGTGCGCACAACGGGTGGGGGCCGCAACCATTGGGACTGTTCCGCAGCTTCGTCGCCCTGCCTTGGATCGAAGGAAGACCGCTTTCTGAAGCAGATGGCAGGAATCCCAGCGTGCTGAGCCACATCGCGCGCTACCTCGCCGACGTCTCCGGCCCACCCCTTACAGCCAGCGAGCAATCCGCTGCCCTTGCGCGAGTGACCAATTTGCTTTACTGGAACATCAAGGAGGTCTTCGGCGACGGCTTGGCGAATCGCGCTCTGGCGGCCTCCGAGAGAATCCGCAACCTCCGGCCCTGCCCCACCGCTGGTGATGGCCGCCTAGCGCCTCACGAATGGATGCGCACCGCCGACGGGATCATTCTAAAACTGGATGGCGCTGGCCATGATCTGGACCACACCCTCATCGGCTGCCAGCCATTGTATTGGGACGTGGCTGGGACCATGATCGAATGGCAGCTATCCAAGCCCTTATGCTCAACTTTTCTCGCCGTGCTCGAAGCTCGCGGAGTAAGCCTTTGCCCGGAAGCCCTGCCGTTTTTCTGCGCGGCGTATGCGGCGTTTCGGATGGGCCAGTTTTCCCTTTGCGCCGATGCTTTCACCGGAGATCAGGCCGAGCATCCGCGGCTCGTCCTTGCCTGCGCCAGCTACCGTGACGCGTTGGCGGAACAGTTGCAAAACCTGCGCTGAATAGCCATTCCCAGCCGCCAACATCTCAACATTGGAATTAGCTCACTTTTCCGCTCTATCGTTTCTGATCCTGGAGCCGCTGCCAAGCAACGGCCGGCAGCGTTCAGCGGTTCAAGCAAACGATCCTCGGTCCAAAATCGCTTAAGGCAATGATGGTGACGCAAGCTGGATCGACTTCAATCCGTTGAAATAAATCCAGCGGCACCCCGAGATAATAAGCCAGCGCCGCCCTGATGGGATCTCCGTGGCTGAACACCGCCAAGGTTTGGTCCGGGTATTCTTTGCGCAGCCGATGAATTTCTGACACCATCCGCAATTGTACTTCCAGCATCAACTCCCCATCAGGGATGCGAGTTCCGCTCCGGAAAGAATTCCATTGCTGCCAGCGCGGAAGGGTCTCCAAATGTTCAAATGTCTGACGCGTCCAATCGCCAAAATCGATCTCGTTCAACGCGTCCGAAATCTGGATATCCAATCCCAGACGCTTCGCCAGTGGAACGGCCGTTTCTATCGCCCGCTCCAGCGGACTGCTAAAGATGAGTTCGATCGGGTCTTTCGCCAAGCGCACAGCCAACCGCTCTGCTTGCCGCTTCCCCTCGCGATTCAGACTGATTCCCGGCATACGACCGGCAATCGCTTTGCCTACCAGGTCGTTGTTGCCGTGGCGTATCAGGTAGATCGTGGTCATGTGCGAAGCGGAGCTGGTTTGCGCTGCTCCAACTGCGGGCAGCGCGTCGGTCATCGCCACTAATTCCCGCCGATGACCTCCGGTTGTGAAAGGCAGTTGCGCGCCCGGTCGAGGCTTGACTGGAATCCCCTCGGCGAATGAAGCACATAGCGAGTGACGACCTCCCGCGCAAAACACGCAAACTCCGCCAGGTCCACTGGGGGGCTGGTGCAATTAGGGGCCCGGCCGCGGGAGGGTGGCGTGAAGCAAAGCGTAATCGTCGTTTCGAACTCCGCCAAAGCTTTCATCTGCCGGTCAAACCACTCCACAGCATATGGGCGGCCCCAGTCCGCCCAACTGATGCCGGTGCGCAATCTCTTCACCCCCAATTTCCTCAACCACGCCACGGCTGATTCGAGGCGGTGATCCTCATAATGAAACCACTGGCAAATGCCCATCGCCGGGTTGAAATGGTCGAGTCCCGGTTTCGGCGTGCCATCTTCCCGGATCAAGCCCATGTAAAAATGGCGATAATAAGAGCTCCCTTCACTTTCCTTGTGACGGGTCGTCGCCTCCCATTGTCGGGGAAGATCGAGGAGGCTGTACCAGTAAACGCGCTCGGTGCGGTTCAACAACAGCTCGCTGGTCCTTTGCAGGCCGAACACTTGGACCTCACCCGCCCCGAATGTGGATACGCCCACCTCGGTCACCCAGATGGGCAGGTGAGTTACGGCCCGGATTTCGTCGAGCTTTTTGGGCCAGTCATTGATTTGCCAATGGTTCCAATCCAGCGGAAAACCATGGACTGCCACACCATCCAGATGGTCGAGCAGATGATAGCTGTTCAGCAGCGAGATAAAATTGGGATCAATTGGCGAGATCCCGCCGAGGATCAACGGCAGCTTCGGGCACACTTCCCGGATGGCGAGAGCGGCCATTTGCGTCATCGCCGCAAACTCCTTCCAGCCGGGATCCATTTGGAAGTCCCAATGCGACAGGTTGTTCGGCTCGTTCCACAGCTTGATTGCTTCGATCATCGTTTCTCCTGTGCTCCGCGATGAATGCCTCGGTGAGCTGCCGGGCCTCATTGTCGGTAAATTGCCGCGGCGGCGACTTCATGAAATAGCTGGCCGGCCCCACCAGCGCCCCGCCAATGCCGTGATCGAGCGCCAGCTTCGCGCAACGGATGGCGTCAATCACCACGCCCGCGGAATTGGGTGAATCCCACACCTCCAATTTCACCTCACAATTCAGCGGCACATTCCCGAACGTCGTTCCTTCCATACGGATGTAGCACCACTTGCGGTCGGCCAGCCACGGCACATAATCGCTCGGCCCCACGTGCGCATCGTGGTTGGACAGCGGCACGTCCAACTGGCTGGTGACCGCATTGGTTTTGGAGATCTTCTTCGATTCCAACCGGTCCCGTTCCAGCATGTTCATGAAATCCGTGTTGCCGCCAAAGTTCAGTTGATACGTGTGATCCAACCGGACTCCCCGCTCGCGGAACAGGTTCGTCAACACTCGATGCGTGATCGTGGCGCCCACTTGGGATTTGATGTCATCCCCGATCACCGGCAGGCCGCGCTCCGCAAACCGCTTCTGCCAGTAAGGTTGTGAAGCGATGAATACCGGGATGCAGTTAATAAACGCACAACCGGCTTCCAGCACCTGTTCGACGTACCATTTCGTGGCCATCTCAGAACCTACCGGCAGATACGAAACCACCACGTCCGTGCGGGTGGCTTTGAGAATCCCCACGATATCATCGGTCGGCCCCGGAGCCTTGGTAATAACCTCGTTCAGGTATTTCCCCAGGCCGTCATGGGTCATACCACGCTGCACCGGAATCCCCTTCGGCGGCACGTCAGAAAATTTGATGGTGTTGTTCGGCTCGGCGAAAATGGCTTCGGCAAGGTCCCGGCCCACCTTGGTCTGATTAATGTCAAACGCCGCCGAAAATTCGATGTCGTGGATGTGATAGCCGCCCAGGTTGATGTGCATCAACCCGGGAACGGCTTCCCCCACCTTGGCGTCCTGATAAAATTCCACTCCCTGCACCAGCGCCGAAGCGCAGTTGCCCACCCCGATGATTGCCACGCGAATTTTCTTCCCGCTGGCGCCGTTTCCGTTCGGGTAATGGTTCGCCTCCATGAACCTGAACTTATTCGCTCTCACCACCACTTTGCCACTGGGGTATTTACATGCTTTAACCTTGCTTGAAGCCGGAAAACATTTTCCGTCCGGCGAAATCAGACCTCGAACTGCTGGCACCCGTTCGCCCATTGCCAATTCCGGTAGTGATTTGCCCCATGGAATGAATTCTGGATGGGAGCATACTCCAATGGCCGGTCGTTCGGCGTCGCTTGTGATCCTCCTGCCATTTCGGCGGTGCCGGACACTGCGTTACGTAAATGGCCCCGGTTAAACGGGTGGTTCGCCCCAGTAGTTGAACCGCACTGCCGATTTAAGGTTTGATGGCACATGAATAGAAGAGTTCTGATAACCGGTGGTGCGGGATTCATCGGCTCGCACCTCGCCGATGAACTGCTTGACCAGGGTTATGAAGTGCGCGTCCTGGACAACCTCGCCCCCCAGGTGCATGGCCCCGGTTGCCAGAAACCTTCCTACCTCAGCCCTGAAATTGAATTGCTCCGCGGCGATGTTCGCAACCGGGAAATGGTCCGCCAGGCCCTGCGGGGCATTGATGCGGTGTTTCACTTCGCCGCCATGGTGGGCGTCGGCCAGAGCATGTATGAGGTCGCCGAATACACTTCGGTCAATAATGAGGGCACTGCCAATCTGTTGCAGGCGCTGATCGAAAAACCGGTCGAGCGTTTGGTCGTGGCTTCCAGCATGAGTCTTTACGGTGAGGGCTTGTATCGCACCGCTGACGGCACTCTGGTGTCGGGTAATGAGCGGAGCCTGGCGCAGTTGAAATCCCGCGACTGGGAACTGCGTGATGCTCACGGAGAAATCCTGACCCCGCTCCCGACACCGGAGACCAAGCCCCCCGCGCTCGCCTCGGTTTATGCCCTCTCCAAATTCGACCAGGAGCAGCTCTGCCTGATGTTGGGCCGCGCCTACCAGATCTCCACCGTCGCCCTCCGCTTTTTCAACGTCTATGGCACGCGCCAGGCCCTTTCCAATCCTTATACCGGCGTGCTGGCCATTTTCGCCTCGCGCTTCCTGAACGGCAATGCCCCGCTCATCTTTGAGGACGGCTTGCAACAACGGGACTTTGTCAGTGTGTACGATGTCGCCCGCGCCGCTCGCCTGGCGCTCGAAAGCCCCGACGCCGCGGGACGCGTGTTCAACATCGGCAGCGGCCAGCATTACACCATCAAGGAACTTGCCGGCCGGATGTCCGAAGTCCTCGGCCAGCAGGACCTGGTCGCGGAAATCAGCGGAAAATACCGCGTGGGGGACATCCGCCATTGCTTTGCGGACATCCATCTCGCCCGAACCATTCTGGGCTACGAACCACGCGTTTCGCTCGCCGATGGGTTGCTGGAGTTGGTGACCTGGCTCGAAGGCCAGGTGGCGGAGGATCGGGTTGATCAAGCCCGCGCTGAGCTTTCTACGCGAGGTCTGACCGTATGACAAACTGTAAAACCCGAACGAAACGAAACGGGAAGGTTCACAATCCGGTCCGCTTGACGGCGCGCGTGCCGGGGCTCTCCCTCATGGCGAAACCGCTTCGGAGCAAGCCGGTGCTGATCACCGGCGGAGCTGGGTTTATCGGCACCAACCTGGCCCACCGGTTGCTTTCAGCTGGGCAACCCGTGCTGTTATATGACAATCTTCGGCGTCCCGGCGTCGAGCGCAATCTGCAATGGCTCCAGGCCACACACGGTGATCTGTTGCGCGTCGAAGTCGCCGATGTGCAGAATTTCCGCGCCCTGCGGCAGGCAACCCGGCACGCCTTCCGCGTCTTCCATTTTGCCGCGCAAGTGGCCGTCACCAGCAGTTTGCAGGATCCGATTTACGACTTTGAAGTCAATGCACGAGGCACACTCAACCTCCTGGAAAGCCTGCGCATGCTCCCGACCCCTCCCCCGCTCCTCTTCACCAGCACGAACAAGGTTTATGGCGATCTGGGCGACGTGGAGTTGCAGGTGAGCGGCCCTCGGTATGAACCCGTTGACCCAGCCCTGCGTGAACATGGTTTCAACGAATCGCGCCCGTTGAATTTCCACAGCCCTTACGGCTGTTCCAAGGGTTGCGCCTGCCAGTATGTGCTGGATTACACGCGGACTTTTCATCTCCCGGCCGTGGCGTTTCACATGAGCTGCATCTACGGTTTGCACCAACTCGGCACCGAGGACCAGGGCTGGGTGGCGCACTTCCTGATCCAGGCGCTCGAGAATTCATCCATCAACATCTACGGAGATGGCCGGCAGGTTCGTGACATTCTGTTCGTGGAGGACCTCATCGATGCCTTCCTGCTCGCCCACGAGCACATGGGCACGTTGGCCGGCCAATCCTTCAACATGGGTGGCGGTCCCGGCAATACCATCAGTCTTCTCGAGTTGATCGATTTGATTGCGGAGTTGCAGGCCCGGTCGCCGGCGCTTCGCTTCGACGCCTGGCGCTCTGCGGATCAGCGCTATTACGTCTCCGATATCCGCAAGTTCTCCGAGGCCACGGGATGGGCGCCCAAGGTGAAGGTTCGCGAAGGGGTGACCCGGCTTTATGAATGGCTCACGGAATCGCGCCCGTCTGCGTCCCCAAAGATCCTGCCCCTGAACGGGGTCGTTGCCGCCGGCAACGGGCATCAACCAGACTACCATCGTCGCAACGCCGGGAGAAAGCCCGCTCCCCTCAAACGCCTCCGTGAACCCAATCGCGTTAACGGCAAATGCACCGTAAAAAAGCTGGTCAAGGCCCCTTAGTTTCGGCGGAAGGCCGGATTCGACCGCTTCAGAATCAAAGCAGCGAACAGATAAATATAAATACTTCAACCTATGCGCCAGAACGCGCCAACCATGCAGGCGGCGGTCGTGGAGGCTCCCACGTATGCGCGCATTGAGCAAGTCAAAGTCCCCGAACCCCGCGAAGGTTCAGTCCGTGTGCGATTGGAAGGCTGCGGTGTTTGCGGCTCCAACCTGCCCACCTGGGAGGGACGCCCTTGGTTCAAGTATCCCCTGTGTCCGGGGGAACTCGGACATGAAGGTTGGGGCCGGATTGATGACCTCGGCCCGAATGCCACGCAATTCAAGATCGGCGAACACGTTGCTGTTCTGTCTTATCGCGCCTACGCCGAATATGACATCGCGCCGGAAAAGGACGTGATTCGTCTCCCTGCGGCATTGGCTGGCCAACCCTTTCCCGGTGAACCCTTGGGCTGCGCCATGAACGTATTTGCCCGCTCCGAAATCAAGCCGGGGCAAACGGTGGCGGTTATCGGCATCGGTTTCCTCGGGGCGTTGTTGACATCACTGGCTTCACGCGCGGGCGCCCATGTCATCGCCATCTCACGCCGCCCCTTCGCCCTGGCCATCGCCCGCGATTGTGGCGCAGCCGAAACCATCCCATTGGAGGACCACAAATACATCGTGGACCGGGTCAGAAAAATCACCGCTGGCAAGGGCTGCGATCGGGTCATCGAAGCCGTCGGCCAGCAATGGCCTCTGGATTTGGCGTCGGAACTGACCCGCGAACGAGGCCGGTTGATCATCGCTGGCTACCACCAGGACGGCCCGCGGAAAATCAATTTGCAACTCTGGAACTGGCGCGGCCTCGATGTCATCAACGCGCACGAGCGCGATCCGGCAACCTATCTGGCCGGCATGCAGGCCGCCGTGGAAGCAGTCGCGGACGGTCGATTGGATCCGGCACCACTTTATACCCACAAATTCACGTTGGACCAGATTGCGATGGCTTTTAATTCGATGCGGGACCGTCCCGACGGATTCCTGAAAGCCCTGATCACCTTATGAGCACGTTAGCCCCACAGACACCCGCGACACATCAGTCCGTATTCCCGCAGACCCCTTCCCGCCCGCGACTTGGCTTCTTGGGCGTCGGCTGGATCGGGCGGCAACGCATGGAAGCCATCGCCAAAACCGGGTTGGTGGAAATCGCAGCCATCGCCGATTCCGCGCGCGATTTGGCCGCCCAGGCGGCGCAACAGGCACCGGGTGCAACTTGCGTGGAATCACTGGAGGAACTTTTGGCGGTGGGGGTGGATGGCGTCGTCATCGCCACCCCCAGCGCCTTGCATGCAGAACAAGCGATTGCCGCACTCGATCATGGAGCGGCTGTGTTTTGCCAAAAACCGCTCGGACGCAACGCGACCGAAACCTGGCGCGTCATCGAGGCCGCGCGTGCGGGCAATCTTCTGTTAGGTGTGGACCTTTCCTATCGCTTCTTGAACCAGATAACGAAGCTGTACGAGTTGGTCCGTCAGGGCGGCTTGGGCGAGGTTTACGCCGCGGATTTGATGTTCCACAATGCCTACGGGCCGGACAAGGCGTGGTTCTACGACCGGCAACTCTCCGGCGGCGGCTGCGTAATTGATCTGGGCATTCATCTCGTTGACCTGGCTCTCTGGATGTTTGACTTCCCGGCGGTGACGCAGGTCACCTGCCGGCTCTTTGCCCAGGGAAAATCTTTGCCCCGACAAACCAAATCGGTGGAGGACTACGCCGTGGCGAGGCTTGATCTGGCCAACGGAGCCACTGTGCAATTGGCTTGCTCCTGGAAACTTCCCGCCGGGTGTGATGCCATCATCGCCGCTTCCTTTTATGGCACCAAAGGCGGCGCTTCGTTCCGCAATGTGGACGGCTCGTTTTACGATTTCGTCGTGGAACATTACCGCGGAACCAGGCGCGAGTTGCTCGCCTCGGCCCCGGAGGATTGGGGAGGAAAGGCCGTCACTCATTGGGCCAGCCGCCTGGCTGATGGCGCTCGGTTCGATCCGGCCATTCAAGAATTGGCCCAGGTAGCCGCAACCCTCGACGCCATCTATCAGGCATAAGGAATTTCGCATGGAACGATATTCTATCCAATCACCCCGCCGCGTATTGATGACTGCCGATACCATCGGCGGCGTTTGGACGTATGCGCTGGAGCTGACTCGGGCCTTGGAGCCTCACGGAATCGAAATCTGCCTCGCCACCATGGGTGCGCGGCTGAACCGGGGACAGATCAAGGAAGCGAATCTGATTCCCAATCTGGAAATCTGCGAAAGCCACTTCAAGCTCGAATGGATGAAAAATCCCTGGCGCGACGTTGATCGCGCGGGCGAATGGCTGTTGGTGCTTGCCGCCGAACGGCATCCTGACGTCATTCATTTAAATGGCTTTGCCCATGGCGCGCTCCCCTGGCCTGCGCCCGTGATGGTCGTGGCTCATTCCTGCGTGCTCTCCTGGTGGCGCGCGGTCAAAGGACAAACTGCTCCGCCGGATCATGATCATTATCGGGAAATCGTGCGTGGCGGAATCCGTGCGGCGGACCTGGTCATCGCCCCGTCGGCAGCGATGCTGGGGGCGGTCCGGGAGCTCTATGGTCCGCTGCCTCAAAGTGAAGTCATCTACAACGGCCGCAACCCGGACTTCTTCCAGCCCGGCGTGAAGGAGGACTTTGTGCTCACTGCGGGACGGCTTTGGGACGAAGCGAAAAATCTGGCGGCCCTGGCGGCAGTGGCACACGAGTTGCCGTGGCCCATCCATGTCGCCGGCGAGATGAAGCCCCCCGATGGTCGCAAATCCCGGCATCCTCACCTCCATCCTCTCGGGCGCTTGTCCACGGAAGAACTGGCTCCCTGGTTCGCCAAAGCGTCCATTTACGCGCTCCCGGCGCAATACGAACCGTTCGGCCTCTCGCCGTTGGAAGCGGCGCTGGCCGGCTGTGCGTTGGTGCTGGGGGATATTCCAAGCCTTCGTGAAATCTGGGGCGATGCCGCGCTGTTCGTCCCTCCGAACGATCACCCCGCCCTCAAAGCGGCGCTGGAACGGCTCATCACCAATCGGCCTCAACTCAATCGCATGGCCAGTCGCGCCCTCGTTCGGGCCATGGAATTCACGCCCAGAAAAATGGCCAAGGGCTATTTCTCCGCCTACTCCCGGTTGATGCAAATGATCCCAGCCAGAGCGAAGGGACTCATGTTATGCGAATCGTGATGTTCTATCATAGCGTGCTGTCCGACTGGAACCACGGGAATGCCCACTTCCTGCGCGGCGTGGCCACCGAACTTCTGGCGCGCGGCCACGAGGTGGAAATCTATGAGCCTGAAAATGCCTGGAGCTACCGCAATCTCATCGCCGAACACGGCCAGGCTCCGCTCCGTAAGTTGCGCCTGGCCTATCCCGCCCTTGCGGCAATCCGCTATCAACCCGAGTCACTGGATTTGTTGGAGATCTTCGATCTCGCGGACCTCGTCATCGTGCATGAATGGAACGATCACGACCTGGTCCGGCGCATCGGAGAGCATCACGAGCAAAACCGCGGCTACCGGCTGTTGTTTCATGACACGCACCATCGCATGGTCACCGATCCCGAAAGCATGGCGGCCTATGAACTCGGCAATTACGATGGCGTGCTCGCCTATGGCCGCGTGCTCCAGGAACTTTATCTTGGGAGTGGCCGCGTTCGCCGCGCCTGGACATGGCATGAGGGCGCTGACACCCGCGTATTTTTTCCCCGCGCGGGCTCGGAAACCGAAGGGGACCTGGTGTGGATTGGCAACTGGGGGGACGGGGAACGGACAGCGGAAATCACGGAATTCCTGATCGAACCGATTCAAGCCCTCTCCCTTAAGGCCCGGTTCCACGGAGTTTGTTATCCTGATGCAGCGCGCAAAACGTTGGAGCAGGCGGGCATTAAATATGACGGCTGGCTCTCCAACGTCGATGTGCCGGGAGTTTTCGGACGGTTCAAGGCCACCGTGCATGTCCCCCGCCGGCCCTATGTGAAAGCGTTGCCCGGCATTCCCACCATCCGTGTCTTTGAAGCGCTGGCCTGCGGCATCCCGCTCGTCTGTTCGCCTTGGGACGATGCGGAAGGATTGTTTCGTCCGGGCCAGGACTTTCTCATCGCGCGCAACGGAAAGGAAATGGCGCAAACTCTCCGGGCCTTGCTCCACGATCGGGCGATGGCCCGTGAACTCGCGCGCAACGGATTGGAAACCCTCCGCTCGCGGCACACCTGCGCGCATCGAGTGGACGAATTGCTGGCCATCGACGAGGAACTCAGGCAACCGGTTGCGAAAACCTCAAGGATATGAAAACAGGTCTTAACATCGCTTTTTTCGGATCCAGCCTCGTCTCCGCGTACTGGAATGGAGCCGCGACATATTATCGCGGCCTGATCCGGGCGCTCCACGAACGGGGACATCGCATCACCTTCTACGAGCCCGACGCGTATGAACGCCAACAGCACCGCGACATGCCCGATCCGGATTGGGCGCGAGTCGTTGTTTACCCCGCTGACCGCGAGGCGAGCGCTTTGAAAGTGCTGGAATCGGCACGCGGCGCTGATCTGGTGATCAAGGCCAGCGGGATCGGGGTTTTTGATGAATTGCTCGAACGGGCGGTGCTGGATTTGCAAAAGCCCGGGACGCTCGTGGCTTTCTTGGACGTGGATGCCCCCGCAACTTTGGATCGCATTCAAAAAGATTCCACCGACCGCTTTCGGCTGCTCATTCCACGTTACGATTTGGTGTTGACCTATGGCGGGGGCAAACCGGTCGTGAAGGCCTACGCAGCAGCCGGCGCGCGGCAATGCGTCCCCATTTATAATGCCCTCGATCCCCATACGCATCACCCCGTCGGTCGCGAGGCGCGCTTTGAGGCCGATCTCGCCTTCCTGGGCAACCGCCTCCCCGACCGCGAAACACGCGTGGAAGAATTTTTCCTGCGCGTGGCTGCCGCCATGCCGGAAAAAACCTTCCTTCTGGGCGGCAACGGCTGGCAAGACAAACCTTGCCCCAAAAACATCCGTTACGTTGGTCACCTCTATACTCGGGATCACAACGCCTTCAACTGCACGCCGCAAGCGGTCCTGAATGTAAACCGGGAGAGCATGGCGCGTTACGGCTTTTCCCCTCCCACCCGGGTGTTCGAGGCAACGGGCGCGGGCGCCTGTTTGATCACCGATCAGTGGGAAGGAATTGAAATGTTTCTGGAACCGGAACGCGAGATTCTCGTGGCGCAGGATGGCTGGGAGGTCACCGAACACCTCTCCTCACTCAGCCCCGGACGCGCCCAAACGATCGGCCAGGCGGCCCGGAAACGCATTTTGGCCGGGCACACTTATGCGCATCGCGCCGCTCAATTGGAAGCGGTGCTGGCGGGCGAACCTCAGGAGACGAGATTGGCATGAGACTGAACCCCTCATCCAAATGCCCCGGCCTCGAGGGCATCCCCAGCTTCGGGAATTCGCGCGAGCAGGTAATCGAATCAGTCGTCGCACTGCCACGCATCCACCGGAGGATGCGTCCCAAATCCAATGGCTCACACTCTTCGCGGCCGCAATCCTCAGCCGTTTCCCTGTCCGCACCCAAGCCGCTCAAGCTCGTCATTCTCGGTCTGTCCATCACCTCCTCCTGGGGAAATGGCCATGCGACAACTTACCGCGGGTTGGTGCGTGAACTCAGCGCGCGCGGTCACGAAGTATTATTTCTGGAGCGCGATCTGGAATGGTACGCGAAGAATCGCGATTTGCCCAAGCCCCCGTATGGACGCACCATTTTGTACCGCAGCCTTGCCGGCCTGCAGCGGCGCTTTGCGACCACGGTGCGCGAGGCGGATTGTGTCATCGTCGGCTCCTATGTCCAGGACGGCGCGGCCATCGGACGATGGGTGACGCACATCGCGGAAGGCGTAACTGCTTTCTATGACATCGACACGCCCGTCACCCTGGCGCGCCTGGAACACGGCGACATCGATTATCTCTCGCGCTCGCTCATCCCGCGTTACCAGCTCTATCTTTCGTTCACCGGCGGACCGACCCTGAGACGTTTAGAGAAGCATTTCGGCTCGCCGATGGCCCGCCCTTTGTATTGCTCGGTTGACCCTGCATTATATCACCCCCAAACCACCGAGTTGAAGTGGGACCTCGGCTACATGGGCACTTACAGTGACGATCGGCAACCCGCCCTCGACCGGCTCCTGCTCGAACCGGCCGATCGTTGGAGCGAAGGGCGCTTTGTCGTGGCCGGGCCGCAGTTCCCCAAACGCATCAAATGGCCGCCCAACGTGAAGCGGATTGTCCATTTATCGCCCGCCCGGCACCGCGCTTTTTACAACGCGCAACGGTTCACCCTGAACCTCACGCGCACGCGGATGATCGAGGCTGGCTATTCGCCCAGCGTTCGTCTCTTCGAAGCTGCCGCCTGCGGCACGCCGATCATCAGCGATTATTGGGAAGGATTGGAGGAGTTTTTTCAGCCGGATGAGGAAATTCTTATCGCCCGCTCCGGCAAGGACACACTGAGACATGTCAAGACCCTGTCCGAGGCGGACCGGCATTTGCTCGGCGAACGGGCGCGGGCGCGTGTAATGGCGGAGCACACGGCAAAACACCGCGCGGCGCAACTGGAAAATTACGTGCTTGAATTACTCTCAAAGCAGGCGACGGTTGCCTGAGGAGGCGCAATGAAATTGGTGATTTTTGGACTCACGATCAGCTCTTCCTGGGGTAACGGCCACGCCACGCTCTGGCGCGGATTGTGCCGTGCGCTCACCCGGCGGGGACATCGGGTCGTCTTCTTCGAACACGACGTCCCGTACTACGCCGCGCATCGGGATCTCGCCGACCTCCCGGGCATGCAACTCCATCTTTATACCGACTGGGCGGACGCCGTTCCGTTGGCCCGGAGCCAGCTTGCCGATGCCGACGTGGGCATGGTGACCTCGTATTGTCCCGATGGCATCATGGCCTCGGATCTCGTGCTCTCCTCCCCGGCCCGGCTTCGAACGTTTTATGATCTCGACACGCCGGTGACCCTCGAATGCCTGCGCACCGGCCAGCCGGTCAGCTACCTCGGACCGCGCGGACTCAGTGACTTTGATTTGGTGCTGAGCTACACGGGCGGCGTCGCCCTCGAAGAATTGAAAATGAAGCTCGGAGCCCGGCGGGTGGCTCCGCTGTATGGCAGCGTCGATCCCGAAAGCCACCGGCCCGTGCCCTCGGCGGAGGCTTATCGCGCGGACATTTCCTACCTGGGCACCTACGCCCAAGACCGGCAAAAAGCCTTGGAGATGTTGTTCGTTGAACCGGCCCGTCGATTGCCGCAGCACCGGTTTCTTATCGGCGGAGCGCTTTACCCCGAGCAATTCCCGTGGACCAACAACATTTTCTTTGTCCGCCATCTCCCTCCGCCGGAACACCCGGCCTTCTACTGCTCCTCCCGGCTCACCGTGAACGTGACGCGCGCCGCCATGGCTGGAATGGGATACTGCCCCTCGGGCCGCCTCTTTGAAGCTGCCGCGTGTGGCACGCCGATTCTCAGCGATTGCTGGGAGGGGCTCGATGAATTTTTCGCACCCGGCTCTGAAATTTTAGTCGGTCGCCATACCGAGGATGCCATTCAGGCCCTCGAGCTGCCGCAGGATCAACTCGCCAAAATTGCCCGTGCCGCCCGGGAACGCACCCTGGCCGAACACACAGCCGAACATCGGGCCGGTGATCTGGAACTGGCGCTGAACGCAGCGCTCCGGGCGCCTGAGGAAACTGAATTGATGGAGGTTTAACTATGTGGGGAATCATTCCCGCCGCTGGTGCGGGCAGCCGAATCCAGCCTCTGGCCTTTTCCAAGGAACTCCTCCCCGTGGGCAGCCGGCTTGATGGCACCACGGAAAGACCACGGGCGGTCAGCGAATACCTGGTCGAGCGCATGCTCATCAGCGGAGTGAAAAAACTCTGCTTTGTCATCTCCCACGGCAAGTCGGATATTTTGGAATACTACGGCGGCAGGATCGGTGAAGCCGACATCTCCTATGTCGTGCAGCCGCGTCCAGCCGGACTCTGCGACGCCATCTTTCGCGCCCTGCCCCTGATTCCCCCGAACGAAAGTGTCGCCATCGGCCTGCCCGACACGATCTGGTTCCCGCATGATGGGCTCTGCGCCCTAGCCGAAGATGCTCTCTCCTTCCTCCTTTTCCCGGTGAAGCGGCCCGAGTTTTTTGATGCAGTCGTTCTGGATGAAGCTGGCCGGGTGGTTGAAATCCAGGTGAAAAAAACCCATCCGGCTTCTTCCTGGGTCTGGGGCGCTTTCAAGATGCCGGGACGGATACTGAACGACCTCTTTCAACTCTGGTGCAGCCGGGACCGGCGCGATGAGTATATGGGAACGCTGATCAATGCTTACCTTGCGGCCGGTGGCGAAGCCAAAGGAATCCGGGCCGGCGAGTCTTACGTGGACGTCGGAACGCTCGATGGCTACCGGGAGGCAGTCAAACTTTTAAGCGCCCGACCGCCGGCGGGACTCCGCCGCTCCAAGGGCCAACGGCGCGCTTTGCAATCCAAACCGATCTCCCCGGGCCGTTGCCGCCCTGCTGCAGCGGGCAGCAAGGCCTGGAATTCCCAGCTCAAAAGCACACCCAAATAACCAACCTCAACCCAATACCATGAACAACCTCCTTTCCACAGCCGTGAGTACTGCCCCGCCATTGACGTCCCCTGGCCTGACGCGTGATCAAATCGAACAACGGGTCCGCGAACTCGGTGACTGGTTCCATAATCTCGACCTTAACGGCGTCAAGACCGCGCCCGACCATTTTCTCGGTGATTACCCCCGCATCAAATGGCAGGGCTTCGCCCGGTCCATCCCCGCTGACCTGCGCGGCAAGTCGGTCCTCGATATCGGCTGCAATGCCGGCTTCTATTCCATTGAAATGAAGCGCCGTGGCGCAGGCCGCGTGGTGGGCATCGATTCCGATCCGGGTTACCTGGCGCAAGCCCGTTTCGCCGCCCAGGTTTGCGGGGTGGAACTCGAATTGCGGCAACTCTCCATCTATGATGTGGCACAATTGGGCGAGAAATTCGACCTGGTTCTGTTCATGGGCGTCCTCTACCACCTCCGCCATCCGCTGCTGGCGCTGGACCTGATCCACGAACACGTCGCCCGCGATTTGCTCGTCTTCCAATCCATGCAGCGCGGCAGCGATGCGGTGGAAACGGTCGCTGAAGACCACCACTTCTGGGAAACGGAAATGTTCGAGCGACCCGGCTTTCCCCGGCTGTATTTCATCGAAAAAAAATACGCCGCTGATCCCACCAATTGGTGGATTCCCAATCGCGCCTGCTCGGAGGCAATGCTGCGAAGCGCGGGTTTTGAAATTCTCTCGCATCCCGAGGCGGAAGTCTTTATCTGCCGGCGAAAGGAGTTGCCCGACGGCCCGCACGCCCTGGGCACGATGAGTCATGGACCAGGATGAAACAACCAGGCTGTTCGATTCGTTGCTGCGCGGAACCGTCGGCGAGTTTTCGGCCCCGACCATTGCCATCATCGTCGCGCACCCCGATGATGAAGTCATCGGTGCCGGAGCGCAACTGCCACGACTCCGTAACGCGCATTTCATCCATGTGACCGATGGAGCGCCGCTCAATCCGCGCGACGCCAATACGGCGGGCTTTGCCACGAGCGAACAATACGCCCACGCCCGACGGGAGGAACTTCTTGCGGCGTTGGCGCTCGCCGGCATCGCCCCACAGCGAACCTGCGAACTCGGGTTTGTGGATCAGCAGGCGTCATTAAATCTGCCAAAGCTGGTTGGTGCGCTGAAACGGGTCCTGTCGGAATTGCAACCGGACGTGATTTTCACCCATCCCTACGAGGGTGGCCATCCCGACCACGACGCCACGGCTTTTGCCGTTCAGATTGCCTGCCGACTGCCGGGGCAGCCAGGCATCGCGCCGCCCGCCTTGGTGGAGATGGCTTCCTATCATGCCGAGGGCGGCAATCTGCGGACTAATGAGTTCCTTTGCGATGGCACGGGAAAGATTGTCACCATGGCTTTGTCCCAGGCCGAGCGCGAGTTCAAACGCTGTCTGTTCGATTGCTTTACGACTCAGCAACGGGTGCTTTGCGCCTTCCCGATCGAATTCGAACACTTTCGTCCCGCCCCGCATTACGATTTCACGCAACCCCCGCATCCGGGCCCCTTATACTATGAACATTTTGATTGGGGAATGACCGGCGTTCGGTGGCGCGAGCTGGCGCGGAAAGCCCTGCGCGCGCTGAGACTGGAGGACGCATTATGCGCCTGACCGTTCTCAATGTGGCTTATCCGTTGGCTCCCGTAGGCCCGAACTCGGTCGGCGGGGCGGAACAGGTGCTGACCCATCTCGACGCGGCTTTGGTCTGCGCTGGACACCAGTCGCTGGTCATCGCGCGTGAAGGCTCCCGAACCGCTGGCACCCTGCTGGCTGTTCCCAAAGTCGAAGGCGTGCTGAGCGACGAAACGCGGAGATGGGCGCAACATCAGCAGCGAATGGCCATCGAAAAAGCTCTTGGCCAGTGGCCCGTGGACCTTGTCCACCTGCATGGCATCGATTTCCATGAATATCTCCCGCCACCCGGTCTGCCTGTCCTCGCCACGCTGCATCTCCCGCCCGAGTGGTATCCGGCTGAAGTCTTCCGACTCCCGCGACCGGGAACCTTTTTAAATTGCGTTTCACCGGCCCAACGCCGCGCTTGTCCCCCGTGTGCCGGCTTGCTGCGGGAGATTGAAAACGGCATTCCAACGGAAGCGTTGGCCGGTCACCACGCCAAGCGCCGCTTCGTGATGGCCTTGGGACGCATCTGCCCCGAGAAGGGATTTCACATCGCCATGGATGCCGCCACGCGCGCCGGAATTCCGTTGCTGCTCGCCGGAAAGGTCTTCGCCTATCCATCGCACCAGCGGTACTTTGAGCAGGAAATCAAACCGCGCCTGGGTCGCCTGCACCGGTTTCTCGGCCCGCTGGGTTTGGAACGAAAACGGCGCTGGCTCTCGGCCGCCCGTTGCCTGCTGGTGCCAAGCCTGGTGCCGGAAACGAGCTCGTTGGTGGCGATGGAGGCGCTCGCGTGCGGAACTCCGGTGATCGCCTTTCGCGCCGGTGCGCTGGCGGACATCGTGGAATCCGGAAAAACTGGCTTTCTGGTTCAGAACGAGCAGGAAATGTCGGCAGCAATTACGGCTGCGGGTTCGCTGGACAGGGATGCCTGCCGGGAATCGGCACGGACGCGCTTTTCACTGGGCCAGATGGCCAAGCAGTACCTGGAAATGTACGAACATCTGGCCGGGAAGAAAGTTGCGGCGGAAGTTTTCGCCCTCGGAAACACCCCTCGGAAGGAATCGGTGTCCTGTGCGCCTTGAGGTTCAGTCCCCGGTTGAGGTGCAGGC
>JAQGOT010000222.1 GCA_028293465.1 Pedosphaera sp.
TCGAGGGAAAGAATGCCATCACCCTGAAAAACGTCCTGGTGGGGGAAGTGTGGATCTGTAGCGGGCAATCGAACATGGAATTTCCCCTGGAAAAATCCTTCGAGTCCAAAGGTGATATCGATGCATCGGCCAACCCCGTCATCCGGTTGTTCAAGGTTGCCAGATTGAAAGCCAACGCTCCAACCAATGATGTCAAAGGCGCCTGGCAGGAATGCAACCCAGGGACGGTGGGCGGCTTTACCGCAGTGGGTTACTACTTTGGCCGGGATTTGCAAAAGGCTCGCAACGTGCCAGTTGGGTTGATCGATTCCGACTGGGGCGGATCGCCAGCGGAAGCTTGGATGAGTCAGGCGGCGTTGTCATGCAACCCGCGTTATCAAAAGGAAATTCTGGATTCATATTCTGTGGCGCTCGAACATTACGAGGAGTCCCATGCCAAGTTTGATAAGGAGGCCGCTATGGCGAAGACCGCAGGTAAGCCGATAACCAAAACCTCTGCTCCACGCCCGCCGTGGAAACCCGCCGAACTTTACAACGGCATGATCGCCCCGCTGGTTCCTTACGCAATCAAAGGTGCGATCTGGTACCAAGGCGAGGCCAACGCGGGCCGGGCGGAGCAATACCGTGCTTTGTTCCCCGATATGATTCGCGATTGGCGTCAGGATTGGAACCAAGGGGACTTCACCTTTCTTGCTGTGCAGCTCGCACCGTTTATGGCGATAAAGGATGAGCCGTCTGACAGCAATTGGGCGGAACTTCGCGAAGCCCAGTTGAACACCACTAAGATTTTGCCCAAGACCGGCATGGCGGTTATCACCGATATCGGCAATCCCAAGAATATTCACCCCACCAAAAAGCGACCAGTCGGAGAACGGTTGGCATTGGCTGCTCGGGGTATCGCTTACGAGGAGAAAATTGTGTATTCAGGACCGATCTACCGCAAAATGGAGGTGAAGGAAGGCAAGATTATCCTCACCTTTGATCATGCTGGAGGCGGCTTGGAAGCTCATGATGGAGTCTTGAAAGGATTCGCCATCTGCGGCGAGGATCATAAATTTGTTTGGGCGGATGCGATAATAGAGGCTAAGTCGGCCAACAAGATCATTGTGAGCAGCCCTTCGGTAGCCAAGCCGGCTGCTGTTCGCTACGGTTGGGCGGATTGCCCCGTCGTGAATCTGTGGAACAAAGAAGGTCTTCCGGCATCTCCTTTCCGCACGGATGACTTTTCGCTGACGACCGCCGGCAAGAAGTGATGCTTTCTGGCCTGTGGCTTCAAGTCGTTTTTCGACGGTGAACTTTGTGGATGGCAGCCTGATCCGTCGGTTTGATCAGCATTTCGTCAATGTTGACATGAGGTGGACGGCTGGCCACCCAAACCAGCGTTTCAGCAATGTCCTCGGCGGTGAGGGGTTGTGTGCCCTCGTAAGGCTTGCTGGCCTTGGTGAGGTCCCCCTTGAAGCGCACCACTGAGAACTCCGTCTCTGCCAAGCCTGGGTCGATGGAGCTGACGCGCAATCCGGTGCCGTTTAATTCGAGCCGTAGCGTGCGGGTGATTTGCAGTTCACCTGCCTTTGCAGCGCAATAAGCCGCCCCGCCTTCGTAGACCGTTCTGGCCGCAAACGAACCGATGTTGATGATCGAACCACCAGGGTTATCTAACATCAGGGGCAGGGCGGCCCGCGTCATTCGCAAGACTCCCAGCACATTGGTTTGCATCATGGTTTCCCAATCCTCATCTTTGCCATCCGCCACGAAATCCAATCCCAAGGCGCCACCGGCATTGTTGATGAGCACGTCGAGCCGGGTCGTTTTTGTCCGTACCCAATCAACGAACGTATTTACGCTGGCGGTTTTGCTGACGTCGAGTGGATGGAAGAGCACTGCTTGCGCACCGGCTTGGCCCGCCTCGATGGCGACTGCTTCCAGCCGGTCCATGCGCCGGGCGCCGATCAGCAGCTTCGCCCCTTCAGCGCCGAAGTGGCGCGCCGCGGCCGCTCCGAATCCGCTCGAAGCGCCCGTGATAAGAACCCATTTTCCCGCAAGTCTTGATGCCATGGTTGGAAGGTGTATCGCAGGTTGATAAAAAAGGGTAGGGGAAACTAACTCGCTCACACCACGAAGTAATCAACAAACTCGTTTACCGGTATTGCGTCCAGGCGCGCGGCATCGTTGCACACATTGAGTATATTCTCCACGCGATGAGCTGGCAGGCGGGATACCAGGTTGGCTTTGAATTTGTTCATCAACAACGGCATTCCCTCGGTCCGGCGGCGGCGATGGCCCAGCGGATATTCCACCTCGATCTTCGGCGTGGAACTTCCGTCCTTGAAGAATACCTGAACCGCGTTGGCGATCGAGCGCTTGTCCGGCTCCAAATACTCCAAGCTGTACCGTTTGTCTTCCTTGACCGCCATGCGCCCGCGCAAAGCGTCCACTCGCGGATCTTTGGCCGTGGCATCCTCGTAATGATCTGCGTTCAACATCCCGTGCAACAGGCCGATGGCGACCATGTACTGCAGACAGTGATCACGATCTGCCGGATTATGCAACGGCCCGGTCTTGTCGATGATTCGGATGGCTGATTCGTGGGTGGTGATCGCAATCTGTTCGATGTCCTCCCATCGATCTTTGACCAACGGATGCAGTTTGAACGCCGCTTCCACTGCGGTTTGCGCATGGAACTCAGCGGGAAACGCGATCTTGAACAAAATATGCTCCATCACATATGAGCCGAACGGCCGTGCCAGTTTGAGTGGCTGACCGCGAAACAGCACATCGCAAAAGCCCCAAGTCTTGGCGGACAATGACGAGCCATAACCCATCTCCCCCTTCAGCGACATAAGTGCATGCTGCACGCCTCGGCTCGTCGCATCACCGGCGGCCCATGATTTGCGTGAACCCGTGTTGGGTGCGTGTCTATAAGTGCGTAAGGCTCCGCCATCAATCCAAGCGTTGGAAACCGCGTTGATAACCTGCGCGCGCGTGCCGCCCAGCAATTGGGTCGCCACGGCGGTGGACGCAACACGCACGAGCAAAACGTGGTCCAGTCCCACGCGATTGAAACTGTTCTCCAAGGCCAGGATGCCTTGAATTTCGTGAGCCTTGATCATCGCCGTGAGCACGTCACGCACAGCCAAAGGCTTCTTTGATTCCGCGGTGTACCGGCGACTTAAAAAATCCGCCACCGCGAGAATAGCCCCCAGGTTATCTGAAGGATGGCCCCACTCCGCAGCCAGCCAGGTGTCGTTGAAATCAAGCCACCGTATGGCGCAGCCGATATTGAACGCCGCCGCGACCGGGTCCAATTCGTAGCGCGTGCCCGGCACTCTTGCGCCATTGGGAACCACGGTGCCTGGCACAACCGGACCAAGCAGTTTGGTGCAGGCCGGGTATTGCAGCGCCAGCAATCCGCATCCGAGCGTATCCATCAAGCAGTAACGCGCCGTCTGATAAGCCTCCTCGCTCTGAATCTTATACTGGGCAACATAATCCGCGATGTCCACCAGCAGTTGATCTGGCTGGGAACTTAAGTTTCGGGCGGCGTCTTTCATAAATATCGCAGCGAAGCCTACTCGAAGTTAAAGCGTGGGAGGAACAGAATTTTATTGGATTTTGCGGGTGGACCGCTCCTGCAGCCAGAGCACATCCCGGTTGTTCGGGGAGCGAAATTGATCCGGCACCAATCCGTCCTTGACCAAGGGCGGCATCGTGCGGTCATCCTGCCAGCGCTTGATCTCCGCGTGGCCGTCGGCAAACGAAAGTCCTCCGGCCCGGTGATGGTAACTTCCCGGCAAATCATAAAAACCAATTTCCTCAGGCTGGTCCGGCCAACCACGCATGTCCGGCGCAAAGTTCCCCCAATCGATGCTGTCCTCCCGCATGTCCATCAGTAAGAACGTCCGGGCGGGTCCAGGATCATTCATGTCCGAGCTCTTCAGGTACACTCTCCACAAACTGCCCCCCACGGTCACGCCGTCGCCGTCGGAACAATAACCGTCCGCGCCTGCAAATCCCCCGACCCACAAATTCATCGACATGCTCCACACCCGGGGCTTTGTTTCCCCGTTCACCACGACGGAGGATCTGTCCGCCGGGCATCTCCAAATCTTCGCCGACTTGCCACAATACGGCCAGAGCGGACTCTTCGTGATATCCTCCTCCACATCCCAATTGGAGCGGTTGTCCGGGTTAAAATCCAAATCGCCCAAAACCCACGCATATTGATTTACGTCCATGCGCGACCGGTCCGCCTCCCGGCTTGCGTAGAGCAGAACGTCGTGATTGTCATCCGTGTACATCCTCCATGCGAGCGTCAACTGCCGATGGCCGTTCATGCATTGAATGCCCTGGGTTTTGACCTTGGCTTTGATCAGGATCGGTAACAACAGGCCGGCCAGAATCGCGATGATGGCAATCACCACCAACAGTTCAATCAACGTGAATCCCTCTCGCTCGCGCTCACCGCCCGAGCTCCCAGCGCGTTCGTCATCGCTGCACCGGAACATGCTGGCAATATGACGATTGCTCAGCGTTTGTCAATCGGCACGAACGGACGAGGCTCCGGCCCAAAATAATCAGCCGTCGGCCGGATGAGTCGGTTATTTTCACGCTGCTCCATTATGTGCGCCGCCCATCCGGAAGTTCGCACAATCACGAACAGCGGCGTGAATAGCGGCGTGGGAATGCCGCAAAAATGGTACGCCGCCGCGCTGTAGAAATCCAGGTTCGGAAACATCATTTTCTCCCGCCACATCACCGCCTCAATCCGCTCCGAAATTGGATAAATGCGCGCATCGCCGCTGGCGACGGCGAGTTTCCTGGCCCAGTTCTTGATCACGCCGGAACGCGGATCGGATATTTTATAAACGCGATGGCCAAAGCCCATGATGAGTTCCTTCCGAGCCAGCATCGCCATCAACCCAGCTTCGGCTTCTTCCGGCGTCTTGAATCTCTCGATGAGTGCCATCGCTTCCTCATTCGCCCCTCCGTGCAAGGGGCCTCGCAGCGTCCCGATGCCGGAAGTAATCGCCGAATGAAAATCCGAAAGTGTGGAGGCGGTGATCCGTGCGGAAAAAGTGGACGCGTTAAATTCATGTTCCGCGTAGAGGATCAGCGAGGCATCAAGCGCCCGGACATGCATTTCATCGGCGGGCTTGCCCTTCAACAAATGCAAAAACTGCGCCGCGATGCTTGCGTCATCCGTTTGCGTTTCGAGGCGCTGGCCGTCCCGGCTGAAATGCCACCAGTAAAGCAGCATGGAAGGAAGGCTCGCCAGCAGCCGATCCGCCGCTTGAAATGCATCCCGCAATTTGCCTTCCGGTTCGAGGCAACCCAAGGTGGAGCAACCGGTACGCAACACATCCATCGGATTGGTCTCCGCCGGCAGCAGCTCCAGCACGGACTTCAGCGCCGCCGACAGTCCCCGCATCGACCTCAGACGGTCGCGATAACCCGCCAACTCCTGCCGCTCGGGCAACCGGCCATAAATCAGCAGGTAGGCGACCTCTTCAAAGCTCGCCTCGACCGCCAACTCATCGATGGAGTAACCGCGATAAGTCAGCCCCACGCCTTCCTTGCCCACCGTGCTGATGGCGGTTTGACCCGCCACCACACCCGCCAGCCCGCCTGATTTCTTTGTTTCGCTCATACTCGTCTCCGTGTTGAGGCGATTGACCTTAATCCCGACTCCGTTGCCTTCGACCGTGATCGCCCGGTTTTGTCATCCAAGACTTCTCCTTTTGCTTTTTGAAAAGGTCGTCCATCTTCTGCTCATACGCACCATAATTTAAAATGTCATATAATTCCGCCCGCGTTTGCATCTCCGTCAGCAACTCCTTCTGGGTTCCTTCCGTCCGGATCGTGCGATACACCTTCAACGCTGCCGCGCTCATCGCTCGAAAAGCGGACAGCGGATATAGCACCAGGCTCACGCCCGCCGAGCGGAGCTCGTTCACCGTGAAAAGCGGCGTCTTGCCAAACTCCGTGATATTCGCCAGCACCGGAATTTTTACTGCGTCCACAAATTCCCGGTATTGTTTTAAATCCGTCAACGCCTCCGCGAAAATCATATCCGCTCCGGCCTCGCGGTAATGGCCGGCCCGCTCGATGCCCGCCGCCAAGCCTTCCCCCGCCACCGCATCCGTCCGCGCCATGATGACAAACTCCGGATCGCTTTTCCCCCTCACCGCCGACCGGATGCGCTCCACCATCTCCGCCGTGCTCACCAGTTGTTTGTTCGGGCGATGTCCACAGCGCTTGGCCTCCACCTGATCTTCCATATGAATCCCTGCCGCCCCCGCCTTGATCATCCTGCGGACGGTTTTCTCCGGGTCACCCCAACCCGTGTCGGCATCCACCAGCAAGGGCAGGGGAGTCGTGCTGGTAATCCGTTTCACATCCGTCAGCACGTCGGCTAATGTTGTGACCCCAAGGTCCGGCAGCCCGTAAGACGCCACCGCCACACCAGATCCAGAAAGATAAAGCGCTTGGAATCCCGCTTTCTCCGCCAGCAGCGCGGCGTAGGCGTTGATCACCCCCATCACCTGAAGCGGACGTTCCGCCATCGGCGCGCTGCGCAGCCGTGCCCCGGCCGAACCGGATTTCACCGACGCATTTACTCTGAAGAATTTCTTGTCCACAACCGATATTCTCTGTTTGGCTCGGATACGTAAAGCAGTGCATTTCGCGACCACCGCTTATGCCAGTCGTCACGCCTGTTGAGTAATTAGCCATTCTTATACCACCGAGCGAGGCTTCTTGCAAGCGATCTTCGCCCTCTGCCTCCGCAGCTTGGATTAACCTGGATTTGCCTGGAATTGATTGGATTCGGAACATTGGCCGTGCGCAAGCACCTTGGATTTGCCTGGATTAGCCGCAACCGCCCCCGGAGCGCGAGCGGTCCCCGCTCGCAGCAGCTAAAGCCACATCGTCTGCCAAAACCCGCCCCCCGCCCAATTCCGCATTCCGCACTCTGCACTCCGAATTGAGTCAACTTGGATTTGCCTGGATTTACCTGGATTCCAACCCTTGGCCGTGCGCAAGCACCTTGGATTCGCCTGGGCCTTCGCGAACCGCCGAACGCCGCTCGGCCCCGACCCTCAACTCTCAACTGTTAACCGTTTCCCAAGCCTGAACCTCTGATTGGGCATTGAGCTTTGGGATTTCTTTGGACATTGGTCATTGTGTCATTGGTACTTTCAGCACGCACCTCCCCAATTCGTCATTCGACATTCCACCCCCCCACTTGGGGGTGTACAGCCGTTACAGGCGTTACAATGTTATCCTGCAAACAGATACAGAAATCAGAAGCGTTACACCGCCGTTACAACGCCGTTACATCCCAGCCACAAGCGTTACAAAGCCCCAGGTCATCTGCCCTTCGGGTCATCGAATCTGAAATTTCAAAACCCTCCCCGCCAACTCGGATTGACCTGGATTAACTTGGATTTGTCTGGAACTACCTGGATTTGCACCATGGCCGTGCGCAAGCACCTTTCGCTCGCACCCGATCCCCCTTCGTTCCCTTATAGTGCCTCCAAAGTTATTCAGCGCTGGCGAGGAGAGCCCCGAGCAGCTCCCCGCAGCCGGCGGTGAATAACTTTGCGCCGCCGGAAAAAAGCGCCGTGCACAATTTAGC